>JBBIJS010000010.1:0-25618 GCA_037445855.1 Chloroflexota bacterium
TTGCACTCTTCCTCCGCTGGCATTATCCAGATCAGGTTCAGTGGGTCGAAGACATGTGGTCTTCCTCTCAGCCCGACTTGACTCGAGCTCCCCGTGATCTATTCGATTATCTGGCGTCAGTGTAGCACGATTTGGCGCGGCGGTCAAGCGCGTTTTGCAAATCATAGTGAGTTGTGATAAAATAGAACTGCGTTGGGAGATGGTGCAATGGTAGCACGGCTGACTCTGGATCAGTTAATCAAGGTTCGAATCCTTGTCTCCCAGCTATGTTGTTTGCAAACGCGGCTGGATGGGGATTGACGGTGGCGGCAGCGTAGAAATGTCCGTCTTGCCGTTATGCCAACAGATCACTTGCGAAAAGGTAGAGCACCTGCTGTTACGCGCGCTTAGATGCGCGGCAGCAGGTGTTTTTGATTCGCGCGCGGGTTGTCCCCGAGGTGGTAGAGGGAGCAGAGTAGCGGCTGGCGGTAGCGCACGATCAAACCACGCCGCGAATCGTCACGTCGCCAGCCGCCACTTTCGTCCAAGCTATAGCATTGCCTTGATCGGGAATAGTACCTATCGAATGAAATGTTTGCACAAAAAGCAAAGATCTTGAACCGCAAAGAGCGCAAAGGTCGCAAAGGTTCAGAAATTTTATTTCTTTGCGCTCTTTGCGGTTAAGATTGTTTGGTTTCGGCTTGTCCGAGTTAGGGTACCCGCAGAAGAAATTTTGACCGGATCCGAACCTAACCAGACATTAGACCCGCACTTTCCAGCCTTATTCTGAAATTGACAAAGGCGAAGAAGCGGCTTTTGTCTGATAACCAATGGCGGCGATGAATGCCTTCTAACCACTTGGGCTAGGGGCTTTTTTATTTGCCGTCAAGTTCCAAGGAGGTGGAACATGTTTGGTAGGAAGCTCGTGATCGCTCTGGTACTTGCGGTTGTGGCGGTTGCCGCGCTCGCCAGTCTGACGCTGGCGCAAGCCCCGACTGCAGCGATCACTGCGCCAGCGACCGGCGCAACGGTCAGCGGCAAAGTCGATATTGTGGGTACCGCCGGCGGACCCAGTTTCGGCTACTACAAGGTGGAATTCAAAACTCCCACCCAGTGGGTACTGGTCGACGCGGTGAGCCAACACGCCGTCGCGGTGAGCGGCGGAAAGCTTGCCACCTGGGACACCACAGCCACACCCGACGGCAGCTATGATGTGCGTCTGCTGGTGGCAGACATCACCGGCCAGTACATCACAACCCAAATCACAGTGAAGGTAGACAACGCGACGGCCCAAGCCCAAGCCGCGGCGCCCCGCCGCGGGTGCACGGCGTGCCACGTGCAGATCGCGCCCGATGGTCGCTATTCGCTTGCATGGGAAGCGGCGAATGCCGTAAAAGCGTTGGGGCGAACCCACCCCGTGTTGGCGAATGGTTTCAAGACGACGGAGCAAGACTGCTTGACGTGTCACGCGTCGCAAGCGACGGGCGATGCGGGCGTTGGAGCGCCGTTATCCTTGCGGGCGATTGTGCACCCGGTGCACATGTTCAGTACCATCTTCGCGTCGGAATTTCGCGGCAACTGTTTCTCCTGCCATGATGTCGATGGCGCCGGAAAGTTCATGGTCATCGTGGACAAGATGAACGTGAACGATCTGGGCGTGCCGGTGCTAACCAAGTAATCGGCTTGATCGCGTTGTTGAATGAGGCTGGTTTGTGGCGAACAGACCAGCCTCATTCTTATTCCGCATCAGGGTAAAGTCCATCCACCTTGATGGGGGGCTATTTTTGTAGAGAGACTTGTGCTACAATATTAATGTATAGTATCCTGCTCCTTCATCGGGACTGTCTACTACGCTTCACCGGGGAAGTGCAGTATTGATTGCTGCGTTGGGTCCGTGGCACAAAAGGCACGATTCGCTTCAGGAAATCAAAGCGCCTGTCGTTTGGCATGACCTTGCCTGTCGGTAACGGGTTTTTTCGTTTGCCATAGTGGGGAATGCCGCCACCGTCAAGGCAATGCCCCGCAAGGAGGTGACTGCAAAACAATCGGAATCGACACCTAAACTATATCACGGTAAAGGTGTGACGCACGAATTGGAAACCAAGAAGAAGCGGGCGCCAACATCGTCAAAGAATTAGCCGCGCGCAATGCCGAAAATCTCCATATATCCGAATCGTGGGACCTGACCTCTAAAGTCGAGTCCCAACCAGAATGAAACTAACAGTACAAGGGGTTGTAACATGAAGACGTCCAAGATCGCACAGTATCTGAAAGGCGCGGAAAGCGTTGTGCTTACGTTGATTGCTATCGTGCTGGTCGTGCTTGCCGTGGTGCTGTTGGCTGACGGCGTCATCTCAATGGTCAATGACATCATGACCGGATCGGTTCTCAACACAGGAATCGAAATCCTGAATGGAGTCCTCTTGGTCATGATGATCATGGAGATTGTTGGCACAGTGACCATGTCGCTCGAATCGCACACCCTAGTCGCCGAACCGTTCCTCATCATCGGCGCCATCGCGGCGATTCGACGGATGCTCGTCATTACCGCCGAAAGCACCCAACTTGAATTGACCAACCCTGACGCGTTCCGTTCATTGTTGCTGGAGTTGGGATTGTTGGCGATGATCGTGGTCGCCATGGCTATTTCCATACTCATCCTGCGGCGGGGTACGATTCCGGCGGGTGGGCACGAACCGGCGGAGAAAGAGAGCTAGCCCGAAAGGTTGGCAGTGCTCTTGGAGGTCAAACTGAATAGATTATCGAGAGTGGTCAGCAACTTATTCCTGCTGACCTTTCTTCGTGTGTGACGCGACCCAATGAACTGGACGGAAGAATAGTGGATTCCACTTCGCATCATTCAGCGACGCAGATTCTACGCGATCTGACCGGGCGAAAGCACGCCGGGCTTGCCGGCAGAGCAAGCGCGGCGCTTGGCGCGGCGTTGCGGGCACGCGGCATCGTAAGCCAAGCGATCTTGATGCCGGCGAACATCTGCTATATCGTCGCGTGGGCGGTGCTGCAGAGCGGCAACCTGCCGTGTCTGGTCGATGTCGATCCAGCGACCGGAAATATTTCGCTGGAAACGCTGGCGAGCGTTCGCGCCGAATCGCCGGCGGCGCTGATCGTTTGTCATATCTACGGACTCGGCGCGCCGATCGCGCGGCTGTCGGAATGGGCGAAGCGGCGCGGGCTATTCGTGATCGAGGACGCGACGCTCGCGCTCGGCGCGCGGGTCGATGACCGTCCCGCGGGCGCGTGGGGCGATCTTTCACTCTTTAGCTTCGGCGAAGGAAAAATTGTCGATGTGGGGAACGGCGGCGCATTTCTCTGCGACGATGCCGAGTTGGCGCAAAGGATGCAAACGGAGTTGGATGCGCTGCCGCCGTGGAGCGATCCGCTCGCGCAGTTGCGGAATCAGTGGACGGAGCTTTACTGGCTCCTGCATCAGTATGAAGAAGCAAACCCGCAGCTGGCGGTCTTGTATCCAGCGCTCTACCGCATCTACGGCGACGTGACGCGCTATCGACTGCCGGCTTTTGATTGGACTCCGCTCGCCAATTCACTCGCCGCGCTCGAGACGAATTTGCGCCACCGTTTGGAAATGGCAGTGTTGTATGATGAGTATTGTAGGTACGTTCAAGTCCAGACGCTGCCGCGCTCCGCGGGTGATGTGATGTGGCGATACCCGCTGCTCGTTGCGCCGGCGGATCGAGATTCCTTGCTGGACGCGTTATGGGAAAATGGCATCCTTGCTTCACGCTGGTATCCTTCGCTCAGTCCGATGCTCTCGGCGCTCGCGCCGGAATTTGGTAAACAGTCTTCACCCGGAGCAGACCGATTGGGCGCGGCGATCATCAATCTGCCGGTCGATCACACTGTCGATGAAGACGCGATTAGGCGGACGGTCCAAGTCATCCAGACGTTCTTCCGCGGAAAGCGCACGCCATGAAAGAACCTGCCATCATCGCCGGCGCGGTCCTGGTTCTCGCCTCTGCATGTGGCGTGCTGCTCCTGATCGGCTGCGTCTTCCTGTGGTCGGCGCTGGTCGATCAGGCAGATCAGATCAATCAGTGGGCGGCGCAGGGTGGAACGTGTACAGCGAGCGCACTGCTACCACTGACCGCGACGGGTCTCGTGCTCGTGCATCGCAAATTCAAGTTTTGAGAATCACGGCGGACATGAAATACTGATGAAAGATTTACGCCTCGCCTAGCACTTTTGTGCTATACTCTCTACGAATCGGTGGGGATCCCAGCGACGGTGGAGGGCACCCAAAATCAAACGATTCGTGTTGGGAGGAATTGCAATGGCAAACTATGTGCTTCTCTATAGCGGTGGCAAAATGCCCGAGAGTCCAGCCGAACAGGCAGCAGTCCTGAAAGAGTGGGAGAACTGGTTCGGCAAAGTTGGGAGCGCGCTTGTGGACGGCGGCGATCCATTCACCGGCAAGGCAAAAAGCATCGGTAGCGACGGCAAAGTTAGCGACGGTCCAATCGGCGCAATGGCGACTGGCTACTCGGTCGTCAAGGCGGATTCGCTCAACGCAGCCGTCGAGCTGGCAAAGGGCTGCCCGGTGCTGAAGGGCGGCGCGAAGATCACCGTGTACGAAACGTTCAAGGCGATGTAAGGTCCTAGCAAAATACAAGCCCGCCTCTCCTGCGAGAGGCGGGCTTTTTGTATTCGGGACTTGCGCTTGTCATTTCGAACGCAGTGAGAAGTCTCGCCGTTGGCATAGAGATTTCTCGCGAGAACGGCTCGAAATGACAACCGAGCGCAAGTCTTGGTCTTGCTATTGCGACGCGGCGTGTTTACTTGATCCAGTCGATCACACGCTCGTTCGAAAAGTTGTAGCGGATCGGGATCGAGTCGGTGATATTCTTCAGCACCTGCGTCAAGCCGCTGCCGTCCGCGTTGACGACGAAGAACTCCCACTTACCGCCGCGATCGGACAAGAACAGGATTTGCTTTCCATCCGGCGACCAGGTCGGCGCGACGTTGTTGACCACGTAGAACAGCAGCGGGTTGGCGCGCGTGACCGCGACCACGTTGCTGCCGTCCGCGTTCATCGCGTCGATCTCCCAGTGGTCGTGCTGCTTCGCCATGAACACGATCTGGCTGCCGTCCGTGCTGTACAGCGGCGATTGAACATCCGGATTCTGCGTGAAGAGATTGAACGGCGCGCCGCCGGTCGCATTCGTCCCCAGCACGCCGAACGTCGCGTCCGCATACGCAACGGTCGCGCCGTCGCTGCGCCACGTCGGCGCGAACGAATGCGCGGTGCTGGACGGCTCGAACAACGCGCCGCTGTTCACATTGACCACGCCGAGTTTCCAGTGCGGATCGGCAGGCGTCGAGAAGCAGCCGTAGCGTCCGAAACAGAACGTGCTATCCGGCGTTCCGCCTTTTTGCTGCGTGAAGACGATCGCGCTTCCGTCCGGACTCCACTGCGGCGAGAGACTCTGCGCCGCGCCGAAAAGCAACTGCTCGTTCGAACCATCCGCGTTCGCGGTGTAGACGCCGGCGGGATTAGCCCAGCGCGTGAACGCGATGCGCTTGCCGTCCGGCGAGTACGCCGGGTCGATGCCGGTCGTCACGCGCGTCAGCCCCGTCCCGTCGCCGTTCACCGCGTAGACGATGCCGCCGCTGGCGTCTTGGAAGAGCAGCCGACCCTGCAGCGTGCCGGTTGGGATCGGCGTTCCAAACAACGGCGTGGGGTACGGCGTGACGGTTGGCGGCGGCGCGAGCGTTACCGTCGCGCCACTGACCAGCAGGCGATACGAAATTTGCGACGCGTTGCCGTTGGTCACGACCGCAAAGTAGCGCCCCGACGTATTGAACGCGCCGAGCCACACCAGGTCGTGAATCGATGCCGCGGTAGCGGCGCCGGGCGGCGTCCCGATCCCGACCGGTTTGGTCGTCGCGTCTTGCAGCCACGCAGCCGCCTGCGTGGGCGTGAAGATCGC
The DNA here is from genome assembly GCA_037445855.1 of Chloroflexota bacterium. Classification (GTDB taxonomy): domain Bacteria; phylum Chloroflexota; class Anaerolineae; order UBA4142; family UBA4142; genus DAIDTM01. Next base: position 5,946 of record JBBIJS010000010.1, read on the forward strand.
CAGTCCCAAATTGCCTACGCCGTTCGCGTCGAGATCGACTTCTGCGCGCGACTTGTCCGAACTCGCGCCGTAGTCGAAGTAGAACCACGCGCTCGCGCCCGGCGCGAGCGGCTGCCAGTTCCCCGTCACCATCAACGGATCAGTCGGTCCAGCGCCGCTCGGCGCGCCCGCCAGAATCGACGGCGCGACGAGCAATCCCGCCAGCGCGACCAACACAATACTCATCACAAGTTTCTGTTTCATCGTCATCTCCTTTTTGTTACTTGGCGTCATCGGATGCCATTCGACGGCGCAAGTTTGAGCGTTACTCTGCCGCCGGCGCAGAAGCCGGCTGGACTTGCTCTTTCGTCTGGCGTCCAAAGCGCTGCAAGACAATATCCAGGATGCTGTACGCGACCGGCACGAGCAGCAGCGTGAGAACCGTGGACGTAATCAAGCCGCCGATCACGACGAGGGCGAGCGGTTGTCGAAAACTGCCGCCGGACCCCAGCCCGAGCGCGACCGGCAGCGAACCGAGAATTAGCGCCAGGGATGTCATCAACACCGGTCGGAGACGAATCGGGCCGGCGGTCAGCAGCGCCTGATCGCGCGGCATGCCGGAAAGTCGAAGCCGATTGGCAAAGTCCACCAAGAGGATCGAGTTCTTGGTGACGAGTCCGAACAGCATGATGATGCCGATCATCGCGGTCAGATCGAACGCAATGCCCGTAAGGATCAGCGCCAAGAATGCGCCGAGCAGTGACAGCGGCAGTGCGAGCATCATCACAAAGGGCTGAGTGAACGACCCGAATTGAGACGCCAAGACCATGTAGACGAAGATCACCGACAAGAGCAGCGACACGAAGAGCGCCGAGAACGAATCGTTGAATTGCTGAACCTGTCCGCCAAAGCTGACCGTCACACCGGCGGGTAAATGCAGGGTTTTCAGACGCGCTTGAATATCATTGACGACCGGCTGCTGCGCGCGTCCGAGAATGTTCGCGCCGACCGTGATCTTGGGCTCGCGATTCAAGCGCTCGAGCGCCGTCGGACCGGAGGCGTTGGCGAACGAGGCAACGCTGCTCAACGGCAAGGTCTGACCGCTCGCGGTCGTGAGCGATAGCCCTAGAATATCCTGGAAACGTGAGCGGTCCTCGGGTCGCAGGCGCACCAGGATGTCGGCTTCACGCCCGGGGTCCTGATAACGCGACGCGGTGTTGCCGTTCACGAGCGTTCGCACCGTCGCGCCGACCGACGCGGTGTTCAAGCCGATCTGCGCGGCACGTTCGCCGTCCACGTTGATGTGCAGTTCCGGCTTACCGGGTTGATAACTGCGGCCCACGTCGACGATGCCCGGCACATCCTTGATCGCCGCCATGATCTGATCCGACGCGGCGAGGAGGTCATTGGCGGGACCGATCGTCTGCAGATCCATTTGGATCTGCCGGCTGGCAACGCCGGTGCCGCCGCCTCCAAATCCTCCCGTCCCAAAAGCAAAGCCGGGCACATTCGCCATGCTTCGTCGCAGCAATGCCTCGATCTGGGGGATCGCGTTCGGGTCTTTGACTTGCACGGTGAAGGAGGCATTTTCCGGCGTGCCCCGCCCACCCACAGTCGCAGAGACATTTGCGGCGTCAGGTAGGTTACGCAGCGCTGCTTCGACCAGCCGCGCCTGCGCGTCGGTCGCGTCCAGTGTCGTGCCGGGTGGAAGTTGGATCGCCACCGAGAAGGTGTTCTGACCCGTACTCGGGAAAAAGCTGAGCTGCAAGAACGGAATGCACGCCAGGATCAAGAGAAATACCAGCGCGCCGATTCCGACCGTTGCGCGCTTGTGCGACAGCGTCCACCCCAGCGCGCGACGATACAATCGGTCGAGCCAACCGAGCTGCGCGGCGGCGCCTTCCGCATGTTCGAGTCCCGGACTCGGCTGGCGGCGCTTGAACCAGTGTGCGGAAAGCATGGGCGCTAGAGTGAATGCTTCGAACAATGAGATAAGCACCGCCGCCGTGACCGCCAGACCGAATTGGCTAAAGAATTTTCCGATCAATCCGCCTACGAATGCAATCGGCAGGAAGACCGAAACGACCGTCAACGTCATCGCCAAGACTGCCAGACCGACTTCGTTGGTGCCGTTGAGCGCCGCCGTCTTGGGGTCTTCGCCGCGTTCCATATGGCGGAAGATGTTTTCACGAACCACGATGGCATCGTCGATCACCAGTCCGACGGCGAGCGACAAAGCCAGCAGCGTGACGATGTTCAGCGTCAAGCCGAGGATCTGCATGACCGCAAAGGTGCCGATCATAATGACCGGCAGCCCGACCACCGTGACGACGGTATTGCGCACGTCGCGGAAAAAAAAGAGGACGACGAGCGCCGCAAACAATCCGCCCAAGATCAAATCGGTCAGCGAGTCCTGCACTGAGCTTTTGATGAACTCGGATTGGTCGTTGGCGACCACCAGGTTCACATTCGGATATTGGCGCTGCAATAGCGCAACTTCTTTCCGGACGCTATCCGCGACGCCCACCGTGTTCGAGCCGGACTGTTTCAAGACCGTTACGGCGATGCTGTCCTTGCCGTTGAGCCGGCTGTAGGTGTCGACATCCGCATAGCCATCGACGATGGTTGCCACGTCACGCACGCGGACGGGCACGCCCCCTTGAGCCGAAACCACGACGTTGCCAATATCGCTCAATTGCTTGAACTGTCCGGGCGTACGCAAGAGCAGATCCTGTCCGTTCTGCGTCACCGTTCCACCGGTCAAGTTGACGTTCGATTGGGCGATGGCGTTCGATATTTGCGCGGGCGAAAGATGCCGCGCGCGCAAGGCGTCCAGATTCAACTGCACTTGAATTTGGCGGATCAAGCCGCCGCTCACGTTCACCTGCGCCACGCCGTCGAGGCGTTCGAGACTCGGCGCGATCGAGTCGTCGACGAAACGGCGCAACTCCTCTGAATTGGTCTTGCCGGTGTTGTCGGCGATGCCCAACGTCATGATGGGCAGCGCGGCAAAATCAAAACGTTGTACGGTCGGGCTTTGCGCCGCGAGCGGGAACGAACCACGAATCGCGTTGATCTTCTCCTGCACGTTCTGCGCCGCTGCCTGCGCGTTGGTATCGAGCGTGAATTGGACCGTCACCTGCGAGAGATTCTCGAGTGAGGTGGAATTCACGCTTTGCACACCGTTGAGAGAACTGATGGCTTCTTCGATGGGCTTGGTGATCGAGGTCTCGACGTCATCCGCACTGGCGCCGGGATAAACTGTGCTGACGGCGACGATGGGAAACGAAACATCGGGCAGCAGATCTAAAGGCAGGTGCGTGTAAGCCAGCAGCCCGACGACGACCAACGCGGACATGAGCATCGTGATGAGGACTGGCTGGCTGATGGAAAGCTTGGGGATATTCATTGCGCCGCTCCCTGGAATTCTACCGTCGCGCTCAAGCCAGGATAGATCAGCGCGTCCGATGGATCAATATCGATCGTGACCGGGACGCTGACGATGCCGCCGATTGACGTTCCGAGTAATCCGGTCTGCTTCACGCGACCGGTTAGCGTTTTGCCGCCGAGCGCGTCTACCGTGATCGTCGTCGGCTGACCGACGCGAATGCCTGCCAGCGTGTTTTCGCCCACGTTGACCTGCACCTGCATCCGGGATAGATCAGCCACGATCGCGGAGGGGACGCCGACCGCAGCCGATTCGCCCACGTGCGGCGAAATCGAAACGACCGTACCGTCGAACGGCGCGATGAGTTTCGCGTTCGTAATGCTTTGTTTCGCCTGATCGAGCGCAAGCTGCGCCTGCGCGATCTGAAGAACGACGCCGGCAAGCTCGGCGGTGGTCGGGTGACTCACTGCCAGGTTGTACGCCGCCTGTGCGGACAGAAATTGACCGGTCGCTTGCTGCAAGGCGAGCGCTTGCGGCAGCAAGCCGATGTACGGGTTGCTCGCGCCGCCGGCGCGGTCGTAGACTGCTTGCGCTTGCGCCAGTCCGGCTTTGGCGAGATCGAGGTTTGATTTTGCGAGTTGAAGCTCATCCGCCGTGGGACCCTTGCTGGCTTTATCGAAAGTTGCATTGGCGGCGGCGAGCAGCGCTTGCGCCTGCGTGACCTGAGTTTCCAGAACGGTCGTGTCGAGCGAGGCAAGGACGTCGCCGGCGTGTACGCGATCCCCTGGTTTGGCTTGCACCGCTTTGATGCGTCCGCCGATCTGGAATGCAAGGTTCGCTTGATTTGCCGAAAGCAGAGTGCCGGTCGCTCGGATGCTCGTTGCCGATAGCGCGCCCGTGTTGGCAGTGACCGTGGGGGCGGCGAGGGTGGGAAGAGCGACGACGAGCGGGACAACCGTCGGCGCCGCCGCGGCGGCTTTAGAACGATTTTGCGTGAGCACCGCGCCAAGCGCAACGACGACGGCGAGCACGACGAGGATCGCGGCGAGCGCATATTTGTTTCGCATCAATGTCTCCTAAGGATTTTGGGATATTCAGAACACCTAATGAACGAGCGAGAAGAACCCAGTGCCTTTAGCGAACGAGAGCGTTGGCAGACAATCGCCGGGCGAGGATCACTCCTCGCCCGTTCGATTTACTGTAACCGTTCAGGTGATGCCGCGTCGTCGTAGGGGCGAGGCATTCGCCAAACCTAGAGTGCTGGAAAAGTTGGTTGGTATATGCTGACCGTGCCAGATGAAAAAGCTGATTGTGCGAATGCCTCGCCCCTACTGAACGGTTACGATTTACTTTCCGCCCGCCATCGCTGGGACGGGTTGCGGCGCGCCGCCATTTCCGGAGAAATCCGGGTCGCGGCGGAACTGGCTCATGTACAGATCGTGATAAAAACCGCCCTGGGCGAGCAGCTCTTCGTGCTTGCCGCGCTCGATGATCTGCCCCGCATTCAGCACCAGCACTTGATCCGCGTTGCGGATGGTGCTGAGCCGGTGCGCGATGACGAACGATGTGCGCCCGTGCAGCAATTTCTCCAACGCGGCTTGGATCAGCCGCTCGGTGCGCGTGTCCACCGACGAGGTCGCTTCGTCCAGAATCAGGATGCGCGGATTCGCGAGCGCCGCGCGCGCAATCGAGATCAGTTGGCGCTGTCCCTGACTCAAGCCGCCGCCGCGCTCGCCCAGTTTCGTGTGGTAGCCCTCGGGCAGACGCTCGATGAACGTGTCCGCGCGCGCGAGCTTCGCCGCCGCGATCACTTCCGCGTCGGTTGCCCCCGGCTTGCCGTAGCGGATGTTCGCCGCGACCGTATCACTGAACAGGAACGGGTCTTGCAGCACGACGCCGATCTGCGCGCGCAGACTCGCCGCCGTCACGTCGCGCACGTCGACGCCGTCGATCTTGACCGCGCCGGCGGTGACATCGTAAAAGCGCGGAATGAGGTTGGCGATGGTGGTCTTGCCCGCGCCGGTCGGTCCGACGATGGCGACCATTTGTCCCGGTTCCGCGACGAGGTTTAGATCGCACAATACACATTCGCCCGGTTCGTATTCGGCGCTGACGTTCTGCATTTCTACGCGCCCCCGGATCGACGGCATCGGGATCGCGCCCGGCTTGTCGACCAGATCGGGTGCGGTATCGAGCAAGCCGAAGATGCGCTCCGCGCCGGCAATCGCGCTTTGGATATTCGTCCACATCACCGAAATCTGCGAAATCGGCTGGTTGAAGCGCTGGGTGTAGCCGAGAAACGCGATGATGAGACCGAGCGACATCGTTTCGCCGAGCAGGTTCTGTCTGCTGAGCAGCAGCAGCCCGCCCACGCCGGCGACGATCGCCATCGACACGTAGCCGAGCGCCTCCAGCGTCGGCGAGAGCGCGCTGGTGAACGCGGTCGCGCGGATGCTGGCATCGCGCGACGCCGCGTTGGACTCGTTGAAATTCAGAATGTTCTCTGCTTCGCGATTGAACGCCTGCGCCTCGCGCACCGCCGCGAAACTTTCCTGCAAGTTCGCGTTCACGTCGCCGACGGCAGAGCGCACCGTGCGGAACGCTTTGCGCGCCTGATCGGAAAACCAGGTTGTCGCGAAGAACATCAGCGGCGTGACGAGCAGACTGATCACCGCGTACACCGGACTGGTCGTCAGCATCGTGAACGCGACCCACACGATCAACAGCACGCCTTGCAGCAAACTGACCAGTGGAAAACTGATCGCTTGCTGAACCGTATCGGCGTCCATCGTGACGCGCGTCATCACGTCGCCCGCCTCGTGCTTGGAAAAATAGCCGAGCGACAAACGGTGAATGTGATCGAAGACGGCGACGCGTAAATTCCGCAGAACACTCTGCCCGGTGTAGTTCATCAAGTAGAAGGTCAAGCCCGTCAGCAACGCGCTGCCGACTGCCAAGCCCGCAATGAGCAAGATCAATCCGCCCAAGCCGGCGAGATAATCCTGCGCGGTGGCTTGCGCGCCCAGTTGGGCGTACCAGCAATTCGTCGCGGTTATTCCGGTCGCGCCGGGAATCCCGGCGGGCGCTGCCGCGCTAAACAGTTTCTGGGTTGCCGGCGTCAGGTAGCAGTCGACCACTTGCCCGGTCAGATTCGGCGTCAAGACCTGCATATACGTGCTGGCGACGATCAAGACCAGGACGGCAAGCAAGACGATCCCGTAGCGCTTAAAGTATATCCAAAAGCGCGCCAAGGTGGCGCTTGCCGCCGCCGGCTTGCGCGCTTCGTCTTGAAACAAATTTCCGTGACGTCCCGGACCGCCACCCATCATCATATCGCAACACCTACACTTTCTTTCATCATTTCGGGCGTAGCAAATTCCTTATCGCCCATCAACTGCGACGTGTAAATCTCTGCGTAGATCTCGGACGACTCGAGCAGTTCTTCGTGCGTCCCGCGCGCGACGACTTCGCCTTTATCTAGCACCAGAATTTGATCCGCGTTGAGCACCGTGCTGATGCGCTGCGCGATGACGAACGACGTGCGTCCTGCCATCAGTTGGTCCAGCGCTTTTTGGATGCGGTACTCGGTCGTCAGGTCGACGCTGCTGGTCGAATCGTCGAGGATGAGGATGCGCGGATTCAACAGCAACGCGCGCGCGATCGCGATGCGCTGCTTTTGTCCGCCGCTCAAGGTCGAGCCGCGCTCGCCGACCGGCGTGTTGTACCCTTCCGGGAATTCCATAATGAAATCGTGCGCGGCGGCGGCTTGCGCGGCGGCGGTGACCGCGTCCATGCTGGCATTCGGTTTGCCAAACGCGATGTTATCGCGGATCGTTCCGGTGAACAGCGTCGTCTCTTGCAGGACGATGCCGATGTGCGAGCGCAGACTTTCGACCGTCACGTCGCGCACGTCGTGACGGTCGATCAAGACGCGTCCTTCGGTCGCGTCGTAAAAGCGCGGCAGCAGATTGATGATCGTCGTCTTGCCGCTGCCGGTCGCGCCGAGGAGCGCGACGGTCTGCCCGGCGGGCGCATCGAACGAGACGCGGCTCAAGACCGGCTCGCCGCCCTTAAAGTAGCGGAAGGTCACGTTGTCGAACTGGACGTGTCCCTGCACCGCTGTCAGGTCGAGCGCGCCGGGCTTGTCCTCGACTTGGTTCTTCGTATCGAGAATCTCAAAGATGCGCTGCGCGGACGCGGCGGCTTGCGACATCAGGTTGATGATAAAGCCGAGTTGCCCCATCGGAAAAAAGACGTAGATGAGGTAGAGCGAGAATTTCTGCCACTCGCCGAGCGTGAGCGTCCCGCCGATGATCTGCTGTCCGCCGAAATACATCACCGCGGCTTGACCCAGGTTCGCGATCAAAAAGATGACGGGCATGAGAAACGAGAACGTCCGCGCGACGCGCAGTTGCTGCGCCAGCAGACCGTCCGCGGCGCGCTCAAAGCGCGCGTGTTCCTGCGGCTCGCGCGCGAACGACTTGACCACCTTAAAGCCCGCCAGGTTTTCCTGCAAGACCGTGTTCAGCGCCGAGATGCGAATCTGCACTTGGCGGAACAGCGGCTGCGTCAGCGCGCCGAAGACCATAAAGACGACGAGCGCGAGCGGCAGGATCGGCAGGACGACGAGCGTGAGCGCGCGATTGGTGAACCACAAGATGACGAGCGTGCCGACGAGCAAAACGAGTGACTGGAGCGCAATCACCAGACCCTGCCCGATGAACAGCCGGAGTTTTTCGACGTCGTCGGTGGCGCGGATCATCAACTGCCCGGTTTGATTCTGGTCGTGGTAGCTGAAGGAGAGCCGCTGAATCTTGGCGAAAAGGTCGCGGCGAAATTCGTACGCCATGTACTGCGACACGCGTTCGGCGTTGTAGGTCTGCGAGAAGGAAAAGAGCGCGCGCACGATCGCAAAGCCGAGAATCGCGAGCATCGCAGCGAGGATCGCGTTCGTCAGATTGCTCTGGGTCGTCTGCAGGTCGGCAATCGTCTTACCCATGCTCTGCGCGGCGGCGGCTTGAGCGTTAGCGGGCAGCGACAGGATTTGGGCGGCGACGAACGCCTGCACGACCGTATCGATAATCGTTTGGATGAGCTGGGGCACCATCAACTGCGCGGCGGTCGCAAAGAACAGCGAGCCGTACGCGAGGAATGCGATCCAGCGATAGTGACCCACGTAGCGAATCGCGCGGAGCAACACGCGCGGATCGCCGGACGCTCCGCTGCGTCCGCGGGGACGGGGTGGAGATGCAACTGTTTGAACTGCCATGGGCAAACTACTCCGAAGATGATTTGTCCGAACCGAGGTCCCACTGTTCGATTTGCTTTAACAACGACTGACGCAACTTGTCCAAAATCTTGAGCAGCGCTTTCTGTTCTTCCACCGTCAATTCCGAGAACGCCTCCGTCATCGACGAATTGTGCGTCGGCAACGCCGAGTGAACCAGAGTGCGCCCCGCGCGGGTCAGTTGAATTTTGAAACTGCGCTTGTCTTCGCTGCTCAACGTGCGTTCGATCAGACCCTGCGCTTCGAGCGATCCCAGCAGCGAGCTGACCGTGTTCTTGCTGATATGCTGGTAATGACTGAGCTGGCTCGGCGAGGTGCCTTCCTTGTTGCCGCGCTGTTCCTCGATGTGCAGCCAGACCAGCAGCCGCAAGCGCGGCATCGATAGCCCCATCGTTTGCAGATCGTGATCGGCGACCACTTCCAACAGGTGCGCCGAAGGCAACAGCGCGCGCATCAAAGCAAAGCCGCGCGAGCTTTCGACGCCGCGCGCCGCCAGGACCGCGTGGAATTCTTTTTCACGCTTGGTCAAAGCACTCGCCATTTTCATCGGTGCGGCTCCCAGTTAGTCACAAGCCGAATTATACGCAATCGAACTAATTTGTCAAGTCGCGACGGGCGCTGGGTGTGGTTCGGTCGCCAGCCCGACGATGCTCCAGCTGTGTCGATTTTGGAAAACGCTATTGCGTGAATGTGCCGGGCGCGCTATAATAGAAGAAACGTTTTAGCGAGGTTGGATTTGCGCCGTAAATTGCTCCTCTCGTACAATATCGTCCCGGAACATCAGGAAGAGTATCTGAACTTTATGGTGAATGTCTTTGTGCCCACGCTGCAGCGGGTCGGCTTGGTCAGCGCCGGCGTCTGGCACACGGCATACGGCGACTATCCGGCGCGGCTCATCGTCTTCGTCGCCGAAGATCAGGAGACGATGGAGCAAGCGCTGGCGAGCAAGACGTGGAAAGATGCGGAGGTGAAGCTGGGACGCTACGTGAGGGATTACGCGCGGCGCGTGGTTCCGTTCGAGCCGGGCTTTCAGTTTTAGAAGTGAGATGCAAAACGACAGGCGAGGGGAGGTGGTCCCTTCGCCTGTTTTGTTTTCGGGCGCTGGGAGCGAGGCGGGGGCGCGGCGCGTCAACGCCTTTTCCCTCCACCACTTCAATCTCCTCTGCTGTCAGCCCCCTACGGCAGCAATACACCAGCGCGTCAATCTCGCGTTCCAACCCTTCGACTTCGCTCGGGGCAGGTCTGACGTGACTGCTTCTGGATCGCGCTTCTTCGCGGCGAGGGATGACAACGGACACGTGCGGATTAAACGGACGGTAAGCCACCTGGTTTGTCCGCTTAATCCGTTCTTGTCCGTTGTCCTACTTCTTCCCCTCCACCACTTCAATCTCCTCCGCCGTCAGCAAATACCCACTGTGCTAATGTGGGTTGAGACGACTCTCTCTTACCAGGAGATTTACTCGCGTACCAGCGCGCGCACGTCGAACGCCAGATCGGCGGGATCGAAATCGCTGCCGAAGTTGGCGCGCTGATTGCCGGCTGGGTCGATCACGATCACGCGCGTGGAATGTGAGACGGAGGGGAACGTCGCGTTCGTCGGGCTGGGCGCAACGTAGAGCGAATACGCCGACCACACCGGCTGGAGTTGTGCGGTTGTGCCGCTGAGGTAGCGCAGCGTTCCTTCAAGATTGTGTGCCTGCACGAACTTGGCAACCGCGAGCGGCGTGTCATTCTCCGGATCGACCGAGACGGCGACGAACGCGACTTGCTTCATCGTCTCGCCCAACGCATCGCTCGTCAGGCGCAGCTTGGACGCGATCAGCGGACACTCGTCGGGGCAGTGCGTGTAGAGAAACGTCAGGACGACAACCTTGCCGCGAAAATCGGCGAGCGAGACCGCGGCGCCGGTTTGATCGGTCAATTTGAAATCCGGCGCGGGCGTCTTGCCGAGGTCGGTGCCTTTGAGCGGTGAGGGTGAGGCGCACGCGGTGATGAGAATAAGTAAGGCAAGTAGACAAGTAGACAGGTAGACCGGTAAGCGCGAGATCGTGGATCGAGCCGATTCCCTTTTTCCTTGTTTACTGGTGTACCTGTCTACCTGCGTACTCACCTTCGTCACGCCATCCGTTCCCGTTCCGCCCGCTCGTCGCGGTCGAGCCACACAAAGAACACGATGCTCAGCGCGAGCAGGTAAACCATTCCGCCGGGCATCCACATGATCAACCCGCTGAATTGTTGATCGCTCATCGGGTCGATGCCGAACAGGTTCGGCGCGGCGGCGTAGGTGGGGTAGAGCGGCACCGGCGCGAAGACGATGAACGCGCCGAGGAGCGTCGCGGGCAGCGCCTGCGCGAAGAGGTACAGGATTTGCGCCGGCGCGGGCAGCCGCGGCAGTTCGGGCAGCGGACTGAGGATGGGCCACCAATTCAGAAACGCGGTGCCGATAAAAAGCAGGTGCTCGAAGATGTGCAGGACGTTGCTGTGCAGCGTCGCTTCGTACAGCGGCGGCAGATGCCAGACGATGAAATCGATATTGAAGAGCGCGAACGCGACGAGCGGTAGGGTGAAGAACCGCGCCGCGCGCCGGATCACCGGATCGCGCAGGAGCGGGCGCAGCAGCCAGCCCGGTGCGCCGATCAACAGCAGCGGCGGCGCGACAAGCGTGAGCAGCAGGTGCTGCGTCATGTGCACGCTGAACAGGTAGCGATCGCCGATTTCGTCCAGCGGCGAGACGAGCGCGAAAAGCAGGATGAACGCGCCCACCAGGAACGAGACGATCTGGGCGCGTTTTACTTTTGCCGAGGATGGGAAGCGCGAACGGTACGGACCGATCGCCGCAAGATACGCGGCAATCAGCAGCGCGACGCCGAGCAAGACACTCGGTTCCCAATTCCAGGCAGACAAAGCGCGTGCGGCTTCGGACATGGGGCTACTTGATGGCGTCCAGGAGCGGTGGCATGAACAATAGATTGAAAACGATGATGACTGACAGCGCGCCGAACACACCGATGAGAAACAGACCACTGAACAATCGTCGGTCGTATTTCAGGTGCATATAGAACAAGACGACGAGCACCGCCTTGGTGATCGACAACGGAATCAGGACGGGCAGGCGCGGCACCGGCAAGTACGTCACGGCGACTTCGGTTGCCGTGAGCACGACCAGCGCAATGAAAACGCCGAGGTAGTTCGGCTTGGTATGTTGGGTGTCCATTATTTCTCCCTGGGAAATAGGACACTGACAAACACTGATTTTTTCTGTGTTTGTCAGTGTTCGTCTGCGTCCAATCGATTTCTGAGTTTATGCGCGCAGGAGATAGACGACGGTAAAGATAATGATCCAGACGATATCGACAAAGTGCCAGTACAGTCCGACCAGTTCGACCGCGAGATGGTTGTCCTGCGTCACGCCGCCGCGAAACGCGCGCGCGAGCACGAACGCGATCCAGATCACGCCGACAAAAACGTGCAGCCCGTGAAAGCCGGTCAGCGTGAAGAACGTCGCGCCGAACAAATTGCTGCTGAGCGACGCGCCTTCCCGCGCGAGCGAAATGAACTCGAACGCCTGCCCGCTGAGGAAGAGCAAGCCGAGCACGGCGGTCGCGATCAGCCAGCGGCGCAGTCCGCGCGCATCGCCGCGCTCGATCGCCGAAAGCGCGGTCACCATCGTAAAGCTGCTGCCGAGCAGGACGAACGTGTTTACGGCGACCAGCGGCACGCTCAGCACATTCGCCGGGTATGGACCGGCTGTGCTTCTGCCGCGCATCACCATATACGTGACGATCAGCCCGGTGAAGAACATCACCTCGGACGCGATAAAGGTCCAGATCGCGAGCTTGCGATTGTCAACGCCGAGTGATCCCGTTTCGATTTCGTGTTGTGCAGCGATGTCGCTCATTATGAGTACTCCTGAAGTTGGTGGAAGTTGGTGGTTTGATGTTGAAAAACAACTTTCCTCTATCGTGGTTCCGCCACCCAGCCAATAATTCCAGCGAACACAATGACGATGCCGATGATCGCGAGCGGCAGCATAAAGATCATCGCGTAGAAAGCAAGCGCCAGACCAAGCGCGATGATGATCGGATAGAACGAACCGGCGGGCAGGTGCGGAATTGCCGCCGTCGCCGTCGCGGCAGGCGCGGGCGGCGCATTCTTCTCCGTCGCCAGCGCCGGATACTTTTGATCCCAGAACGGGCGGCGCGTGTGAACGGTCGGAATCGTCGCAAAGTTGTACGCCGGCGGCGGCGAAGTTGTCGTCCATTCTAGCGTGTGCGCGTCCCACGGATCGTTCCCGGCTTTCTCGCCGGCGCGCAGACTGACGAACAAGTTCCAGAGGAAAATCAGAATCGACACCGCGATGGTGAACGCGCCAATCGTCTCCAGCAGGTTCAGTGTGTCCCAACCGTAGGTCGATCCGTACGTGTAGATGCGGCGCGGCATGCCGAGCAAGCCCAGGAAGTGCATTGGGAAAAAGGTCAAGTTAAAACCGACGAACATGACCCAAAAGTGCAACTTGCCGAGCCGGTCGCTCAACAGGCGCCCGGTCATTTTGGGGAACCAGTAAAAGATGCCGGCGAAGATCGCAAAGACGCTGCCGCCGAACAAAACGTAATGCAGGTGCGCGACCACGTAGTAGGTGTCCTCGACCTGGAAATCGACCGGCACGGTCGCCAGCGAGACGCCGCTCAAGCCGCCGATAATGAACATCGCGATAAACCCAACTGCGAACAGGAACGGCGCTTTGAAGTTGATCTTGCCGCCCCAAATCGTCGCGATCCAGTTGAAAATCTTGATGCTCGTTGGCACCGCGATAATCATGCTGTCCAGCGAAAAGACCGCGTCCGCTATGGGATTCATGCCGACAGCAAACATGTGGTGCGCCCATACGGTAAAGCCGAGGAATCCGATCGCGACCCCGGAATACGCAACCGCGGTGTAGCCGAAGATGGGCTTGCGCGAGAACACCGGCAACACTTCGGAGATGATGCCGAACGCCGGCAGAATTAGAATGTAGACTTCGGGATGTCCAAAGAACCAGAACAAATGCTGCCAGAGCACCGGGTCGCCGCCCTGACCGGCGAGGTAGAACGGCGCGCCAAAGTTTCGTTCGAAGAAGAGCAGGATCGCCGCGACGGTCAGACTGGGCATCGCGAAGAGGATCAGGAACGAGGTGACCAACTGCTGCCACACGAACATCGGCATCTTGGACATTTTCATGCCCGGCGCGCGCATATTCAGGATCGTCGTCACAAAATTCAGCGAGCCAACGGTGGAACCGACCCCGGTCATCAAGATGCCGAGCACCCAAAAGTCCATGCCGTGCGATTGCGAGTACTGCAGCGAGGTGAGCGGCGCGTACGCAAACCAACCGGCGTCCGGCGCGCCGCCGAGCAGGAACGAACTGTAGAGCAGGATTCCGCCGAAGAGGAAGAGCCAGTAGCTCAATGCGTTCAGGCGCGGGAATGCCATGTCGCGCGCGCCGAGCAGCAGCGGAACGATATAGTTGCCAAAGCCCGCCATCAGCGGCATGACGAATAGAAAGATCATCGTCGTGCCGTGCATCGTAAAGACCTGGTTGTACGCTTCGGGCGACAGGAAGGTATTGTTCGGCGTGCCCAATTGCAGACGGATCAGCAGGGATTCGATTCCGCCGATCAGGAAAAAAATGAACGCGCTGACCAGATAAAGGATGCCGATGTCTTTATGGTTGACCGTCGTCAGCCAACGCAGGATTCCAGTAGCGTAGTGTTTTTCGACGGGCAGCGTGCCGGCAGTCGTTGTCATGATTCCTCCGGGAAGGTGTGCGGGTAGACACAATACATCACATATTCGGTGAGGAGCCAGCGCTCTCTAGCGCGCCAGCGTCAAAAACAAGCATTTTCCGTGACGTAGACGGCGTTAGAGAACGCCTTCTCCTCAAATCTGTGATGTACTGAGACAAGTAAACCGGGAGATCGGCAACTTGCTTACCTGTTTACCTGTCTACTTGTGTACTTGTCTACTTTTCACTTTAAGCTTGTCAGATACGCGACGAGCGCGTCAATATCTGCCGGCGCTAGATTCAAGTTCGGCATTTGCGTGCCGGGTTTCATCGCCGGTGGATTCGTCAGCCACTTTTTCAGATTGGCCGCGGTGTTATCGAACACCGCGCCCGCGAACAATTTGCGGCTCGCCAGGTGCGTGAGATTCGGGCCGACCTTGCCCTGCGCTTTGGTTCCATTCACCGTGTGGCAGCCGATGCACGCGCCGTTCAAAAAGAGCTGCTCGCCCTTCGCCGCGTCGCCGGTCATTGCCGCGACCGGCGCTTGCTGCTGCGCGACCCAGGTTTGGAATTGGTCCGGCGTCTCGACGACGACTTCAAAGCGCATCAACGCGTGCTCGAGTCCGCAGAACTCGGCGCATTGCCCGTGGAACGTACCGAGCTGATTTGCCTGGAACCAAGTGTGATTCACGTGACCGGGAATCACGTCCGTCTTGCCGGCGAGCTGCGGAACCCAGAAGCTGTGGATCACGTCCACGGATTCCAAATCGAAATTGACGACGGCGTTTAGCGGCGCGTGCAATTCGTTGGCGGTCGTGATGTTCAATTCGGGATACTGAAATTCCCACCACCACTGATGCCCGATGACGCGCACGTGCACCGCGCCGCCCGCCGCGCTAGACGCGTTACTCGCCGGGCTTGCGGTATAGGCAACCTGGCTGAGTGTTTGCACGGAGAGGACGAAGACGACCAGGAGGACGAGTGCGGGCGCGGCGGTCCAGGCGATCTCGAATTTTGTATTTCCTTCGATCTGCGTCGGTTCGCCCTCGCGCTGGCGGCTGTAGCGGACGACCGAATAGACCAGCAACGATTCCACTATGACGAAGACCGCGATGGCAATGGCAAAGATGATCGTTCCCAGATTGGTGATGAGCGCCGCGTTGCTCGACGCCGGCATAAACCAGGTAGGCGAACCCGCGCAGCCCGCGAGCGGGAGGAGGGCGAGCAGTCCTAACGTCAGGAAGATTTTGCGTGGTGGAAAAGTGGGTTGACCCGACATGATAACCTCAAGCGAAGAAATGCAGGACACTGTGATCGAGCACCATCGCCAGGAAGAGCAGCGCGAGGTACGCGTTGGAATAAAAGTACAGCCGCCGCGCGGTCGCTTTCGATTGATCGCGCAGCAGCTTGATCGCCAAATAGAGGAAGCGGCTGCCCAGCAGCGCGGCGATGACCAGATACACCGCGCCCAAGTCTTGCAGCGAAAATGGAATCAGCGTGATCGCGACCAGCAAGAGCGAGTAGAGCACGATCTGGCGGCGCGTCTCCGGCTCGCCGCGCGCGACCGGCAGCATCGGCACGCGGACGCGCTGATAGTCGCGCGTGACCATCAACATCAGCGCCCAGGTGTGCGGCGGCGTCCAGTAGAAAATAATCAGGCAGAGGTAGACCGCGAGCAGACTCACCTGCCCGGTCACCGCCGCCCAACCGACGAGCGGCGGGATCGCGCCGGCAAGTCCGCCAATGACGATGTTCTGCGGCGTCGAGCGCTTTAGGATGAGCGTGTAAAAGCCGACGTAATACAGGATGCCCGTCAGCGCGAGCAGCGCGGCGAGCCAGTTCACGAACGCGCCCAGAATCAGCACGCCCGACGCGCACGCGCAGAGTCCGAAGAGGAGCGCCTCACGCGGCGTGATCTTGCCCATCGGGATTGGACGCTGCGACGTGCGGCCCATCTCCGGATCGATATCGCGGTCGATGTACGAATTCAGCGCGCTGGAGCCGCCGGCGGTCAGCGCGCCGCCGAGTAACGTGAAGAAGAGCAGAGGCAGCGGCGGAATGCCGCGCGCCGCGACCAGCATCGCGCCGAGCGTCGTCGCCAACAGCAGCGCAACAATGAGCGGCTTGGTCAGGATGAAAAAGTTGCCGACGAGGCGGATGGTGGCGCTGCCATTGCTTGGAGATTGCTGCGCCGCTTGCGCTCCTTGCAATGACGGTGCGCGTGGGGATTCCGTTGTTGCTGCCGCTCCTTGCGCTGACGCGTTTTCAATCGGCGCGCGCTCCGCGGTCTGGTACGCGAGAATCGTAAACACGACCATACTCGCCCACACCGCCGCCGCGCTCGCCAGATGCAGCACGCCCGTCGCGACCGGATACGCGAGAAACACATTGACCGCGCCGACCGCGACTTGGAGTACGAAAAGGATCGCGACCATCACGGACGCGGTCATCAACTGCGGAATCTGCCGGCGCGTGCGCCAAGTGTACAGCAGCGTGCATAAGATCAGCAAGCCGATCCCGGCGGCGACGTAGCGATGCGCCGCGGCAATGATCGGCAATAATCCACCGCTCGGAATGAGTTGGTCGCCGCAGAGGGGCCACGTGGTGCAGGCATAACCCGCCAGTGTGCCGGTGACAACCGTGCCGCTCAAAATCAAAACGAAGGCGCCGATCGTGCTGGCGAGCGCGAGGCGCGGCAAGCGGTCGCGCGAATCGCGTGCGCCGGCGCGCGGCGTCCACGGCTGCCAGGCAAACATCGCCGCCGCAATCACACTGGCGAAAAGGAGCAGCGCGTTGCCGAGGTGAATGCCGACGATGGCGGGCGGCAGTTCAAGCAAAACAGTAATGCCGCCCAAGACAATTTGGAGCGCGAGCAGCGCGACGGCGAGCAGCGCCGCGCGGAAGATCCATCGCTCGTTCCGATAACTCCGCCACGCGACCAGCGCGCTGAGCAAGACCAGGAAGGTGACGACCGTCGAGGTGACGCGGTGTGAGAATTCGATCAGCGTTGCGCCTTGCAGCGGCGGCACGACGCGTCCCTGACACAGGGGCCAGTCCGGGCAACCCAAGCCGGAGCCGGTGATGCGCACAATGCCGCCCACGATCACCAGCACGTACGTGGCAACCGCCGCGGCGAGGATGACCCATCGAAAAGTTCGGTCGATTGTTTTCACTGGGAGGTTACTCCTGCCGAGTGTGCGTTATGGGCAATGATTTGGCTGGAGAGATGAGACACAATCCGAGAAGGACAAGACGCGCGGTCGGAGTTGCAAAACGCGGAATCAGATTGTCGCGTGCCAGAACCGGCACGCCCAGACGGCGGCGGCAAATCATTACCTGCCTATCTCAGTCTCGCCCCATCACGAAACTGCGAAATTGAATGGTGTGGTCTGCAAGGCAGATCCGCCGCGTATTATACTCAAATCAGTTTGGTTGACAAGGGGGGTGCGAAATTTCTGGGGAGCGCGTGGTCGGGGCAGGTCTCAGACCTGCCCCGACAAGAAATCACGTCATCTTGACGACGATGTCGCCCAAAATGTTCGCGGCTTCGTCCCCGCGGTCGGCGGCATTGGAGAGGTGGCGATAAATCTCGCGCATCTTGAGAATCGCGACGATATCCTCGACCGTCTTGGGCTCCTTGAACAGATCGGCGACGGCGGCGCGATAAACGCTCTCCGCGCGGTTCTCCAGCGACTTGGCGCGCATCGCGTGGTTGGATGCCACCTGCGGATGATCTTTCAATTGGATCACACCCAAGTACAACTCGTTGGCTGCTTCGCGCAAGATGGCTGCCATGCGTTCCAGGTAGACATTCGGCTTGACGCCGAGCGTGACCATTTCGTCCAGGGTGGAGTAGCCGTAATCCAGCACGTCGTCTATCGTGCGCGAGAGCGCGAACAAATCCTCGCGATCGATCGGCGTGACGAAGGTGCGGTTGAGGTCGTCGATCAAGAGCCGCCGCAATTCGTCGGCTTCCTTTTCAATCGACTGGACGCGCTGGGCGTGCGCGTCGTCGCCGCTTTTCATATACTGCTCTAGCGCTTCCAAGCCCTCGCGCGTTTTAAGCGCCTGCGCGCCGATGGATTTCAGGAAATCGCTTTCCCGCGATTTGAATGGATTGGGAAATTTCATCCGGTCTCTCCGTTAGATTCCGATTCGAGTCAAGATAATTCCAAGCACCGCCGCGACGAGCGCGCTGGCGGGGATGGTCAAGAGCCACGCGGCGACGATCTGCGCGGCGACCGGCCATCGCACTCCGCTCATGCGTTCCGCGCTGCCCACGCCCATGATCGATGTGCTGACCACTTGGGGTGTGCTGACCGGTCCACCGAGCGCCGCCGCCGTTAGAACGATCGCGGCGGAAGCGGTTTGGGCGACGAAGGCGTGGATGGGACGCAGCCTGTAGATTCGCCGACCCAGCGTTCGAATCGTCCGCCAACCGCCGGCGCTGATGCCGAGTAGCAACGCCAGCGCGCCGACCAACTTGACCCACAGGTGGACTTGAAAAGTGCTCTGCTGCGCCGCCGCGACGAGCGCCATCGTGATCAGCGCGACGCCTTTCTGTCCATCGTTAGCGCCGTAGCTCAGCCCCAGCGCGATCACGTTGAGGATTTGGACGCGCCGGAAGAATTGATTGATCCGCGGCGACGCGCGTCGCGTCAAAAAGACCGCCAGCCGCATCAAAAGATAACCGCCCGCCAGTCCGATCAACGGCGCAACGAACAGGACGAACAGCACTTTGAGCAAGCCGTCGATCAACAGAAAATGGTACCCGTGCGCCAAGGTTACCGCGCCGATCAGCCCGCCGAGCAGCGCGTGCGTGGAGCTGGACGGCAAGCCGACGAATGCTGCAAAGACGACCCACGCCGTCGCGCTGACGGTCGCGATCCAAAGCGCGTCCAAAGTAATTGCCGGCGCCTGTACCAAGTTGGTGCCGATCGTCGAAGCGACCGCCGCGCCGAACAAGAAGAATCCAGCGAACGCCGCGGCTGCCGCGACGAGCAGCGCAACGCGGGGCGCGAGAGCGCGGGATGAAATCGCGGTGGCAACCAAGCTGCCAGAATCGTTCAGTCCGCTGATGAAAGTAAAACAGAGAGTCGTCGCGATAACGACGATGAGCAATGGCTGAGTTGTTATGAGTCCCACCCTCGATAATTGGGTGCGGCTATTCTACCGCAAGGTGGGAAAGAATGCAATCGGCGCGGACCTGGTGATTGCCCACAAGTGTCATTGCGAGCGAAGCGAAGCAATCGCATTGC
>JBBIJS010000011.1:0-24705 GCA_037445855.1 Chloroflexota bacterium
CCGTTCAACCACGCTAACCTTGATTAGCCGGGTCGTGGGGCTGACAACAACAGCGGGGCTGAGAATTCCTCTCAACCCCGCTGTCCTTTTTGCTAACGACTAACGACCAATAACTAGCGACTATTCTTTCACTTCGCGGAACTCGCCCTCGACCGTGTCCGAGCCGCCGGGTGGAGGTGTTCCCCCGCCTTGCTCCGATCCGCCGTCCGCGCCGGGAGGCGGTGGCGTGCCTGCGCCGCCGGTCTGCTGGTACATCTTCTCGCCGATCTTCTGCAGCGCGCGGCTCAGTTCTTCCGTCTTGTTCTTAATGTCCGCGACATCGCGCCCGCCCATGGCTGTTTTCAGCGCGGCGATCTTCGGTTCGACTTCGGCTTTGACGTCTGCCGGCACCTTGTCACCGAGGTCGCGCAGCATCTTTTCGGATTGGTAAACCGCACTGTCCGCGTTGTTGCGGGTCTCGACTTCCTCTTTGCGCTTTTTATCTTCATCCGAAAACCGCGCCGCCTCTTTCACCATCTTGTCCACCTCGTCCTTGCTCAAGCCGGACGATGCGGTGATCGTAATCTTCTGTTCGCGATTGGTCGCCTTGTCCTTTGCCGTCACGTTGACAATGCCGTTCGCGTCAATGTCGAACGTCACTTCGATCTGCGGCACGCCGCGCGGCGCAGGCGGAATCCCGTCCAAACTGAAACGTCCAAGCGACTTGTTATCCGCCGCCATCGGGCGCTCGCCCTGTAGGACATTCACCTCGACCTGTGTCTGCATATCTGCCGCGGTCGAAAAGATCTGCGATTTCTTCGTCGGGATCGTCGTGTTGCGCTCGATCAACGGCGTCGCCACCGCGCCCATCGTCTCGATGCCCAGCGTCAGCGGCGTCACGTCGAGCAGCAAGATATCTTTCACGTCGCCGCCGAGCACGCCGGCTTGAATCGCCGCGCCGACCGCGACGACTTCATCCGGGTTGACGCCTTTGTGCGGCTCTTTGCCAAAGTAGCGCTGCACGACCTGCTGCATCAGCGGCATGCGGGTCTGCCCGCCGACGAGCACGACCTCGTTGATGTCCGAGGGCGCCATCTTCGCGTCTTCCATCGCGCGCTTGACCGGGTTGAGCGAATTCTCCACCAGGTCGCCGACCAGTTGCTCGAGCTTGGCGCGCGTCAGCGTCAGCGTCATATGCTTGGGACCGGACGCGTCCGCGGTGATGAACGGCAGATTGATCTCGCTCTGCATCACGGTCGATAGTTCGATCTTTGCCTTCTCCCCCGCTTCCTTCAAGCGCTGGAGCGCCATGCGATCCTTGCTCAGATCGATGCCGGATTCTCTGCGAAATTCTTCCACGATCCATTGGATGATGCGCTGATCGAAATCATCGCCGCCCAGGAACGTGTCGCCGTTCGTCGATTCCACCTGGAACGTGCCGTCGCCGAGCGACAAGACCGAAATGTCGAACGTGCCGCCGCCAAAGTCATACACCGCGATCGTCTCGTCCTTTTTCTTGTCGAGACCGTACGCCAGCGACGACGCGGTCGGCTCGTTGATGATGCGCAGCACTTCCAAGCCGGCGATGCGCCCCGCGTCTTTCGTCGCCTGACGCTGCGAGTCGTTGAAGTACGCCGGGACAGTGATGACCGCTTGCGTCACCGTCTCGCCGAGGTACGCTTCCGCGTCTTGCTTCATCTTTGCCAGAATCATCGCCGAGATTTCCGGCGGCGAGTACTGCTTGCCCGCCAGCTCGACCCACGCGTCGCCGTTGTGCGCCTCGACAATTTTGTACGGCAGAATCTTGCGCGCCTTTTGCACTTCGGCGTCGTTGAACTTGCGTCCCATCAAGCGCTTGATCGAGAAGATGGTATTCTCCGGATTCGTGATCGCCTGCCGCTTGGCGACTTGTCCCACCAAGCGTTCGCCGCCCTTGGTAATCGCGACGACCGACGGCAGCAAGCGCGATCCTTCCGCGGTGGGGATGACGACCGGCTCGCCGCCTTCCATCACCGCGACGACCGAGTTCGTCGTGCCCAGATCAATTCCAACAATCTTTGATTTCGTAGCCATGACTATTACTCCTTATTCTTTGTGTTTCAGCAATCCGGTGGTTAGGTGGTGGGGTAGTTCGGTTGTTAGCCAAACCACCTCCACCACCTAACTACCCAACCACCCAACTCCCATTTACGCTTTCTTCTTCGCCACCTTGACCATCGTCGGTCTCAAAACCCGATCACCGAGCTTGTATCCCTTTTGCAATTCCGCGACAACCGTACCGTCCTCGTGTTGATCCGTTTCTTCGTGGATGACCGCTTCGTGCAAATTCGGATCGAACGAGTGGTTGAGCGCTTCGATGGGCTTGAGTCCTTCCGCTTCCAAAACCGCAGCCATCTTGCGCGCGATCAACATCACGCCGTCGATCCAGGTCAAGTCACGCAGGTTATCCGGAATCGTCTGCATCGCCCGATCGAAATCGTCCAGCACCGGCAGCAGCCGCGCGATCAGCATGCTGTTGGAGAACCGGGTCATCTCGCCCGCGTCTTTTTCCGTCCGCTTTTTATAGTTCGCCATATCCGCCGCGGCGCGGCGCCAGTTCTCCAGATATTCCGCCGATTTGGCGCGCTCCTGTTCGAGCACTTGTTTCAACGCCGCAGGATCGTCCGGCAGCTCGGCTGTCTGTGTTTGTTCTTTTCTTTCTTCGACTTCATCTGCCATGCAATATCCTCCAGTGTTCAGTAATCAGTAATCAGTATCCAGTGTTCAGTTCACTGTTTACTGAATACTGAATACTGGCTACCGTCCGTACGTCCGCGTCATCAAATCGTCCAGCAGACTGGCTACGTACCGTACCACGCCGATCGTACGCGAGTAGTGCATCCGCACCGGACCTAACACGCCGACGATGCCGCTCGCTTCACCGACCAGACCGTAGCGCGCGAGCACCATGCTGTACTCGCTCATCGCGTCGTACTGACTCTCACCGCCGATCACGACCTGCACGCCGCGTTCCGGCGCCAGTTCTCCCAGCATTGTTTCGAGCGTCGCGCGCTGTTCCAGCATTTCCAGCAGCGCCTGCATCCGTCCAATCGCGGAAAATTCCGGCTGGCGTAAGATATCCATAATGCCGTCGCGATAGACATCGTGCGACGAGCGCGCGTCGATCTGCCGCATCTGATCGACGACCACGCGCACCACGCCGATTTCAAACTCGGATAACGCCAACCCGGTTGAGCGGATTTGGTCCATGCTCAGCCCGGCGAAGTGATCGTTCAGTCGATTCGACGCGCGCGTCAATTCTTCCTGCGCGATCGGCTCGGCGAGCGAGAGCATTTGCTGCTTGATCGTCCCCTCCTGCAAAACCAGGACGAGCAGGGCGACCTGATCGTTGATCGACACGAGCTGGATGTGCTTGAACCGGCAACGCGTCGACTGCGGCGCGGTCACCAGCGCCGCGCTGTGTGACGCGTGCGCCAGCACCGCCGCCGACAGCCGCATCCATTGATCGACGTCGAGCGTGACCTGATGGAATTGATGCCTGATCATCCGCTGTTCCACCGGCGGCAGTTCAAACTCCTCCATTAGCGATTCGACAAAGTAGCGATAGCCCTTTTCGGTCGGGATGCGCCCGGCGGACGTGTGCGGATGCTTGAGATACCCGCGCTCTTCGAGCGCGGCAAGTTCGTTCCGGATCGTCGCGGAGCTCACGCCCAGCCCGTGACGCCGCAGCGTCTCGGAACCCACCGGCTGCGCGTTCTCGACATATTCCTGAACGACGATCGCAAGGACCCGTTCCTGCCGTTCGGTCAAATCAGCCATTTTTAAGCCACTTTTCTGTTAGCACTCTCTGGTTGAGAGTGCTAACATTCTAGCACAACTGCTATGCTCTGTCAAGCGTAACCACAACTTCATCGCCGATCCGCGTCCCCAGCGTCTGCGCGGCGCTGCCCTCACGCGCGGCGACTTCCAAGTGCCACGCCGAATCGATCAGGACGATGAGTTCGCCGCGCGCCGCGTCCGTGTAAGTCTGTTTCAATCCACGCACTGCGCGTCCACCGATCCGGACGACGACGCGAGCGCGGTCCATCCCCACCAGCATCTCCTCGCCAATGTTGGTCGCGACATTGCCAAATCGGTCAATGTGAACCACCGCGCCGATGATCGCGCCATCGCCGCGCGGTTTGGCTTGCGCCGACGCGAGGCGCACCCAATCGCTCATCGGCTTGCCGAGCGCATCCAGCGGCGCGCCAAGCGAAAGGTGCGCGGCAACCGGCGCAAAGATATCGCGCCCGTGAAAGGTGTCCGAGACGCGCGGCAGCCAGTACGACGGTTTGTTGAGCTGCACAACGGCAGACGAAGGACGGAGGACGGAGGACAAAACGCCATTGTCGGGTGCGACGAAAAGCGTTTCACCTTCCCGCGCCGCCAGCGCGCGCCGCGCGCTGCCGACGCCCGGATCGACCACGACGACGTGAATCGCATTCGCGGGAAAGTATTTCGCGGCGTTCGCAAACAAGAACGCGCCTTGCTCGAGATTGTGCGGCGCGATGTCGTGCGTGATGTCGACGATGGTGACGTTGGGATTGATGCCGAGGATGACGCCCTTCATCGTCCCGACGAAACCGTCGGTCAACCCAAAGTCTGTCGTCAGAGTAACAATACGAGACGCTTTTCCGTCCACTGCTCCTCCGCTTCCATCTCACGAACAACGCTTCACGTCGCGCGTTACCGCCCCCTCGACACATCTCATGTTTCCAAGTATAATCCGCCGCAATCCCGCTGTCAACGCGCGACGCGCCCCGCCGCGCGTGGGGTTGTAGCATCCGAGGAGGGATGATGGCGAAGACGCTCGTGATTCTGAATCCAATTTCTGGCAACGGCAACGGCGAAAGACTGTGGCCCCAAATCGAATCCGCGCTGCGCGGCGGCGGTCTCGCTTTCGATCTGGCGCGCAGTGAGGCGCCGCGGCACGCCATTGCCCTCGCGGAGCAAGCCAAGCGCGCGGGCTGCGAGACGCTCATCGCGGTCGGCGGCGACGGCATCGTCCACGAGGTCGTCAACGGTCTCCTGCGCGCGGCGGGCGGCGAAGCGACCGGGACGCTCGGCGTCATCCCGGTCGGCTCCGGCAACGATTTTGCAAAGATGATTCCGCTGCCGCACGACTGGCAGGAAGCGGTCCGCCGCATTTTCGCCGGCAACACGCGCTGGTTCGACGTGGGCAAATTGACCGCCGACAAGCCCGCGGTGGGCGGCGACCCCGGTCCGCGTTATTTCGACAACACGTTCGATACCGGCTTCGGCGCGCACGTATCGATGCACTCACACACGGCGCACCTGACCGGCGCCGCGATGTACCTGGTCGCCATTCTAAAAACTTTGGCAAACTATTCCGTGCCGCGGCTCAAGATCGAATTTGCCGATCACACGACGATCGAGCAGACGAGCACGATGACGGTCGCCGCGATCGGCAAATGCTTCGGCGGCGGATTTTGGATCGCACCGAACGCGGTGGTGGACGATGGTCTGTTCGACGTGATGATCGCCCAGGGACTGGGACGCGTCGGTATTCTGTCGCTGTTGCCGAAGGTGATGAAAGGCACGCACGTCGGCGATCGGCGCGTCCAGTTCTTCCGCTCGCCGCGCGTCGTCATCGAATCGCCCGACCCGCTGCCGGTCGAGTGTGACGGCGAAGTCCCCTGGATCGACGCGCACCGGCTGGAAATCGCAGTGCTGCCAAAACGCTTGCGCGTGATCGCGTAAAAGCGACGGAGGACGAAGGACGGACGACGGAAGAACCATATCCGTCGTCGGTCTTCCGTCCTCCGTCAGTATTTTGTCCCTATGGCAATGGAATTCTTTGCTACTGCCCTCGTCGCCTACCTCCTCGGCTCGATTCCCTCCGGCGTGATCGTCTCGCGCGCGTTCGGCACGCGCGATGTGCGGCAGGTTGCCAGCGGACACACCGGCGCGCTGAATACTTTTCGCGCCGCCGGCTTGTTCCCGGCGGTATTCACTTTTCTCGCCGACGCGGGCAAGGTCGTGCTCGCGCTGGAATTCGCGCGCGCGGCAACCGGCAGCGCGTGGGGACTCGCGCTCGCCGGCGTCGCCGCGATCGTCGGGCATTGCTTGCCGCTCTATACGCGTTTTCACGGCGGCATGGGACTGACGACCGCCGGCGTCGCGCTTTTTCTGCTCGACGGCCCGATTCTGTTTTTGCTCATCGCACTCTGGTTTCCACTCAAGCTCATCTTCCAGCGCTCGCCGCGCGCGACGATGGTGATCGCCGTGCTGCTGCCGGCGCTGCTCGCGCTGACGCGCGCGGATACGGCGATCCTTGCCTTCGGCATCGGCGCGGGCGCGGTGCTGTTTTTTCGGCATCTGGGCGATTGGAACCGCCAGTAAATTCCGCCGCGTGCCCGCCTCGTCGTCTCTATCGAAATATTTATGCGTTTCCCGCGACAATCTGCTAGAATGTCCTCGCGATGCCAATCCACACGCTTACCAAATTTGGAAACCAGGTTCTCACCGCGCCCATCGATCCAACGTCCTTTCGCCACGTCATGCGTAAATTCGCGACCGGCGTCACCCTGCTCACGGTGCGCGACGGCGACGCCATCCATGGGATGACGGCGAACGCGTTCGCTTCCGTTTCGCTGAGTCCAACCCTCGTCCTCGTCTGCGTGACGAAACCCAGCGCCACGCACGCACTCGTCGCGCGCGCCGGCAACTTTGCGATGAACATCCTCAGCGTCGAGCAACAAGTTCTAGCGCAGCGCTTCGCCAAGCAAGTTAGCCCACCGACCGATCCATTCGCCGATCTCGCGTATCACGCCGCCGCGACCGGCGCGCCGATCCTCGACGACTGCATCGCCTACGTCGATTGCCGCGTCGTCGCCGCGCATCCAGCCGGCGATCACACCATCTTCGTCGGCGAAGTGAACGCGGCGGGATATGGGCGCGCCCGCGACCACGCGCCGCTGCTCTGGCTGGATGGGAAATACACCACGCTATGATTCACCTGGCTGATTGATATGCGCGTCCTGATGATCTTCTTCGACGGCTGGGGCGTGGGCGCGAACGATCCCAGCACCAATCCCTTTCTCACCAACCCACTGCCCACTCTGCGCGGTCTGTTCGACGGCGTGATGCCGACGACCGGCAACGGGCATTTCAATTCCGCGCGTGCGACGCTCGTCCCCACGGACGCGACGCTCGGCGTGCCGGGGCTGCCGCAGAGCGCAACTGGGCAGACGACGATCTTCACCGGCGTCAACGCGCCGCGCGCGATCGGCGAGCACCTGGGACCGTACCCCAACGCCGCGCTGCGAAAAATCCTCGCCGAAAACAACATTTTCCAACAACTCGCGGCGGCAAATCGCCGCGCCGCGTTTGCCAACGCCTACCCGCCGATTTTCTTCGAGCGGCTTGCGCGCGACAAGGCGCGGCGTTCCGCCACGGCTTACGCCGCGCACGCGGGCAACGTCCGCTATCGCGATATCGATGACTTGCGCGCCGGCGCTGCCCTCAGCGTGTTTGTGACCAACGCGCGCTGGCACAGCGCGGACGCCAGCGTGCCGCTGATCACCGCGTACGCCGCGGGCAGAAATCTCGCGCGGCTGGCGAGCGAGCACGACTTGACGCTCTTCGAGTACTTTCTCACGGACGCCGCCGGTCACAAAGCCACGCCGGCGTTCACCGCCGCCGTGCTCAACGAAATCGACGAGTTGCTGCGCGGCGTCATCGACGGAACGGACCTGTCCGAATCGCTCATCCTCACGACGAGCGACCACGGCAACGTCGAGGACACGTCCGCGAAAGGGCACACGCTCAACCCGGTACCAACCCTGCTGATCGGCGCGGGGCGCGCGGAAATCGCGCCGCACATTCATTCGCTCGCCGATCTCACGCCGGCGATTGTCGATTGGTTGCTGGAGAAATAAAAAACCTTGCGAAGGGGGTGAACCCTCGCAAGGTTTTGAAATATGGTACCCGTTCTCAATTCGCGTGAATGAAAATCGTTTCGCCCGCCACGTTGACCTCGACCACCTGGTCATCCAGCGTGACCAAATAGCGCCCGTCGTCTTCGACGATCGCTTCGAACCCACCCTCGCCATAATGCTCCGCGCTGCCGCTCTGCACCACCGTTCTATTTCCAAGCGGGTCCTCGATCAGAATAGCGACGCCCGCCGTCGGCAGACAGCCGGCGATCATCCGTGCGCCCGGCAAATGATCGATGTGCACGCGGCGCGGCGGCTTGGCTTCACGCGGCGGTTCGGCTAACGTCGCCGCGGATTTCGGAACGACCTCTCCAACGATGACGTCGCGCAATTTCTCCGGCTTGGCTTCAGACGCCGCGCGCGCTGGCGCCGGACGCGTCGGCTTGACGATGATCGTTTCTTCCACCGGCGTCGCGGCAGCCGGCGCGGGAATCGGACGCGGCGCGGGTGGCGTTGGGCGCGTCACCGCCGGGCGCGGCGGCTTGCGCCGCTCCGCCTTCCTTTGTTCGACTCTTACCGGCGCTCGCTCCGGCTTCCGGCGGCGCGCCGGCGGCTGGGGCGCGGGCGACTCGACGATCGGCGCGGCTGGCTCGGCTTCCGGCGCAACGTGATTCTCGACCGCCGCGTGGATCACCACCACACCGCGGTAATAGTGGCGCAGAATTTGCTCGAACGCTGCGCCGCGGCGCGCCATCACGATCGCGCCGCGCTTGCACATCCCGACGCCGTGTCCTTTCAACGCGAGAAAACCACACGAGCAGTCCACGCCGCGCAGATACTTGACGGTCGGCATCAGCATGTCTTCCGAGTTGCGCGTATGCCCGTCGCAGTGCTCGAAGAAAAACGCATCGATCAGCTTGCCGTCAAAGATCGCGACCATGCCCCAGGTCTCGCTCAACGCGCGGAACACTTCCGGCGCGACGACCGGATCGACGTGTTTCCATTTCTGGCAATGCGCGGTCGTGCACACATCCGCGTTCTGCTCCGGGTGGCGGTGCGCCGCCGCGGCGTACGTGCGCGCGGCAACCGCCTGCGCCTTGAGCGCCTCCAGCGGCGCGCTCGCGCCGATCTCGGTCGCGACCACGCCGGCGAGATACGTCTCCAACTTCATCTCGTCGACGCGACCGTGCGGCATCAACACCCGCAGCGCGGTCGGCAGCGTTACCGCGACCGTATGCTCTTTATCCAACATTTCTCAAAATCCACTCTGCATTTCGGATCAATCGCTTGCGCGCGACCAACTCATCCACGGTTGCCGTTACCTGGTCGCGCGACCAGCCAAACACCCGCCCGATCATCGGCGCGGTCGCCGCGCTCACAGTTTCGATGTAGCGTTCCGCCAACGCGCGGCGCGCCGCGTCGAGATCGATCTCCTTCGCCCGCGCGACGTGCCGCGGATACCACCGCGCGGTCAACTCGAAAATCTGCGAGAGCCACGCGCCGTGCTCGTTCACCGCGCCAATCGGCAGGATGACCAGCGCGCGCTGCAACTCGTCGAGCGCGTGATGGTACCGCAGCGGATCCAGTCCTACCGACGCGCGCAGCGCGGTCGTCGGCGTGGGTCCCATCGCGCCCAGCGCATCGTGCACGCGTTTGGCGTCGTGGCTGATGCGCCCGTGGCGGTACGCTTCGTCCAAACTCTCCAGCGCGTTGACCGCCAGCAGCGACGGCAGAATTTTCAGCGAAACGAAAACCGGCTTGCCGCCGGCAAGCGCCTTGCCGTAGAACGCGCGCCGCGCCGCCGGCAGATCGTTTTTCCAAACCCACACGCGATCGGAATCCTGATCCCAATCGTCGATGCGCGCATCGCGGCGACCCTTGACCGCTTCAAACAGCGAGGGCAGCTCGATGCCTTGCGTGGAAGCGAAGAGCAGTGAGACGCCGACCGCATCGATAAACCGCGCCGCGTCGTCCATCGTCCGGACGCGCAGAGCGCGGGTGCGGCGATACGTCTGATCGCGTTGGCGTTCGATCCGTGCCAGGTCGAGCGAGGATTGGGGTTTCACAAGAAAAAGCCAGCTGAGCCGCTGGCATTCCGAGACAATCGCATTCTGCCGGAGTTCGCCTCACAGCACTGGGAGGCGTGCGCGCAGTTACTATACCACCCCCACCAGTTGATGTCAATTTCAGAAAACCCAAACGCGCTGCCCCATCACTGCGCGATCTTTTCGTACTCCGCCGGCGTGTCGATGTCCAGCGCCATTGCCGCGTCCGCAAATTCCACCCACTCGATCTGCTCGCGGTACTTGACCATTAGCTCGCGCCCGCCCTGCGCGCCCGGCAAATTCATCAGTTCGTCGAAATGAACCCGGTCGAACAACACCGGACTGCCGCGCGTACCGCCGTACATCGGCGCGACGATCCGCGCGCCGGTCGCGTAGTACCGTTGAATCATCGCGTCGATCACGTCCGCCGTAAGCAGCGGCTGATCCGCGTTGACGAAGATCGCCGCGGCGATTTCGGGCGGCAGCGCGTTCAGCCCGGCGCGGATGCTCGACGCGTGCCCGCTCGCCCACTCGCGATTCAATACGACGCGCGCGGGCGCGTCATGGATCGCCGCGCGGATCTCCGCCGCATTCGCGCCGAGAACGACCCGCGTCTCCACGGCGCGCGACGCCGCGGCGATACCGATCGCATTCTCGATCAGCGTCTTGCCGCGCCACGGCAAGAGCTGTTTGATGCGCCCGGCCATCCGGGCGCCCGCGCCTGCCGCCAGCACAATCGCCGCGACGCGGCGCTGCGCCTCGCGCACCGGCTCCTCCGCGCGCGCCGCGCCAATCACCACGCCTTCAATTTCTTTGTAACCGAGCAGCCGCCGCGCGACCGCGCGCGCGTCGTCGAGTTGCGCGGGACTCTCGACCTGGTTGATCAGCGCGACCGCGCGCGCCGCGTGCGGCTTGGCTTTCAGCCCGCCCGCCGGATGCGCGATCACCCGCGCTGCCATCGTCGGCGTGAGCGCGTCGCCGAGCCGCGCACCAGCAAGCCGCGCGACAATGTCCGCGCGATGCACGCGCACATCGTCCAGCGCCGCGCCGATCGCGGTAATGCCCATCACCGGAACGAGCAACGTTGTGTAAGCCGCGAGCACCGGCTCGTGCTCCGCCGGCGCTTTGAACGGAAGCATCCGCGCGCCATCGGCTTCATAAATCACCGCATCGACCGCATCCAGCGCGGCGAGCGCGTCGATACATTCCGGCGGCACGCCGGCGACCTTGTCCCCATCAACGTCCGCGCTAATGATCAGGATTTGTTGGTGCGCGTCAAGCGCGTCGCGGACGCGCGCGAGAACCTCACCCCACTCCCCCGACCGCCTTTCCCCTCCCCTGAAGTGAATCAGGAGAGGGAAGAGGGAGCGCGGGGGGTGACCGGCGCGGTCAACCTGCGCGACGCTGAGCCGCGTCGTGGTGGTCGTGACGATGCGCTTGCCCTGCACAGCGAGTTCAGCCGCGAGGCGAAACATGGCAGTCGTCTTGCCGCCCGCGCCAACCAGCGCGACGATTTCTGTGGAGCGCACGCGAAGGGCTTGAGAGAGTTGCATTAGGAATTACCGGACAACGTTCGGCAGCAGAATGTGATCGTCGTTGCCGACGGGCAGCCGCTTCAATGTGGTCGGCGAGTACATCCCAAGTTCGATCGAGAACGGCGCGCGCGCGTCCGCCGGAATCGCCAGTTCGTACGAATCCTTCACGATTTCCTGCGCGTCCCAGATCGACGTTGGATACGCGCCGTCGAGCGGCGGCGCGTCTTTTTGCGCGACGATCTTTCCGTTTGCATCCAGCACATGAACGAAGACGGTGTAATCGTTCTCGGTTTTCGAAAGGCCTTGCCAGTACAGCGCGAGGTGAACGACGCGCGGCGCGGCGTCGAATTGCAGCGCGTAGCGCGCAAGCATAAAGTTCTCGCCGACGCGCGCTTGGAGCGGCGTCGCCGCGTCCAGTTCCTTCGCCCGCGGCGGCGCGACCGGAATCTTGATTGTCGTCAGCGGCGCGGCATCCAGCGGCGGCTTGTGCGGGATCAACACGCCGCTCGCGGGCTCGGCGAGCCGCGCCGGAAATTCCTTGCCGTCCACGCGCCCGTACAAACCCAGTTGCAACGTGTAGACGCCGGGCGACAGGCGCAGGTCGAGCGGCAACGACCACTCGTCGCGCGCGTAGCGTCCGGGCGGCCAGCGTTGCAGCGGATACTTGTTCGCGAAGGGATCGCCGGCGACCTGGGCAGCGACCGCGCCGGTGTGATCCAGCAGTTCCATGCGCCAGCCGGCGGTGACCGGCGGCGGATAGATCGATTCGCTGTACGTCGTCAGCGTGACGGTCTCGCCGGGCGAAAAGTTGACGCGCGGCAAATCGTAGCCGAGCAGTTTGATCGCCGAACCAAAGTACCAAACGGCGCGGCGCGCCGGCGCGGGCGCGGCGAGAGTCAGCGCGTCCTTTTGCGCGATCGCGCTCGCGCCGTTGCGATAGATCACTTGCGCCGGCGCCATCGGCTGCGCGGTGACATCGCTCAAGAAAATCCAGCGGGGCCACGCCGGATCGCGCAGCCACTCGTCAAAAGTCGGCGGTCCCATTTTCGTTCCCGCCGGAATCCATTGGAACCATTCGTTCGGCAGCGTCTCGCGCCACAAACCGAACGCGAGCCAGTACGCGCGAATCGTGCTCGCATCGACGAAACTGATTTGGTTCGTATCCAAATTTTCTTTCGCCCAGAACGCCGTCTGCAGTTCCGCTTCGGTGAACGGCGCGTCGAATCGGGGCGGACGCAGCGCGGCGACACTCACACCGATGAGCAAGACAGTGCCGATAAACCCGGCGGCGGCGACGTGACCGGAAATGTGCGCTCGCCGCGTCACGCGCTCCGCCGCGCGCGCCAGCGGCAGCGCGGCGAGAATCGCCAATGGGAAAATCAGAATGTAAAACGTCTTGTCGACGCGATAGCCGGAAATCTGGAGGAACGGCTGCACGACGAGCAGCGCGCCAAGCTGAGCCAGCCAGGCAATCAGAAAACCGATCAAGACTTTGCCGGCGGTATTGACGCGCCACGCCAGCGGAATACCGATCAGCGCGAGCAGCAAAAAGATCGGTCCGCCCAGGTTTTCCAGTGAGGGATTCGTCACGCCGCCCGCGCCTACGTCGGAGGTTGCCGAGATTTTTGCGGTGACGAGTTCCAAGATCCCGGCGGACTGTAGGACAATCGCCGCGACGATCAAGAGCGCGATATAGATGCCAAGCGCGGCAAGCGCGCTGCGTTCTCCTCGCGCTTCCCCCTGGGGGGTCGCCTCCGCGCCGGCAGCCCTCATTCCTCGGCTCCGCGCCCAGAGGGAGGCGAGCACGCGCGCGAACACCACCAGCGCGAACAGCGCCAGCGGCAGCGCGGCAAAAATCGGATACGCGGCGACGGTCGCGAGCAGCGCCGCGCCGATCAGCGCGGCAAAAATCAACGCGGGCTGATCGGCGTAGCTCATCGTGTACCACAGCGCGGCGAGAACGCACAGTTGCGCCAACGCCTGCGCGAAGAAGAACTGCTCGCCGTTGATGATGCCGGCAAAGTACGGCCACGGCACGAAGAGGAGCGCGGGCGCGGCGAGCGCGGCGATTTTGGAAATGCGTTTACGCGGCAAGCGCGCGCACGTCATTCCGTAGACCGCGCCCGCGGCAAGCGCGATGAACGCTGCCGCGGTGAAATTCAGCACGCGCAGCGGCGCCCACGCCAGCCAGTGGGAAAACATCGCGACCAGAAACGCGCCCGCGGCGGGATACCAGGAAACGAGCTTGCCCTCGGGGTACGAGAACAGGACTTGCTGATACACGCGCACCGCGTCCGAGGAGGTTGTCGCCGGCAGGAGCGTGGGCAGCGACGGCGCGACAAAGTATAGCCACGTGCCGACGACGACGACGAGCAAGCCGGCAAGCTCCAGCGCATCGCGCGCGACGACCACGCGGCGGCGCGCGAACCAGAGCGTGGTCGCCAGCTCGATCACCGCGCCCGCGAGAACGAGCCACGTGTTGGCGCGATAGCCCGCCACGATGTTTTGGAGATAGCCGTTCAGCAGTGTGAAGAAAAAGATGAGGAAGACGAGCGTGAATAGCGCTTGGGAAATTGAGAGTGAAACTTTCCGCATGGGCATTGCCTAAGGTCTGATGACCCGAATCCGGTCCGGCAAAATAATATGATCGCCTTGATTACGGCTGTTGGCATCGGTTACCGGCAGACGCAGCAAACTGGGCCACTCGTACATTCCAACTTCGATCTGATACTCGCCCGGCGACGCATCCGGCGGCAGCACCAGCGTACGCGGGTCGATCACGATCTCGCCGACCGACCAGATGGAGGTTGGGTAATTGCCGTCGCGCGGCGCGGCATCACTCTGCGCGCGCACCGCGCCGGCGGGATCGAGCAGATGAACGAACGCGGTGAAATCTTTGGACGTGACGGCGACGCTCTGCCAATACAGATAAATTTTCAGCGACTCGCCCGGGTGGAGCGGCGATTTCCGGGATAGCCGATAACCCAGCAAGGACAGCGCATCACCCAGCTTCGCCGCGACGCGCGTGACCGCGCCCAACTCGTGCGTCGTCGCGGACGGCAACTCAATTTTGATTTGCCCCAGAGTCAGCGCGTCGTCCGTGCCGCCATCCGCGGATCGATAACTCAGCGGCGCACCGCTGCCGACGTAATACAAACCCAGCTGCAAATCGTACAGCCCGGCGCGCAGGTCAAGCGGCAGCGACAGCGCAAAGGATTGTTGGATCACATTGCCATCGGGCCAGCGCTGGAGGGGAAACTTGTTATCGAATGGATCGCGGCGCGCTTCTGCCGCGGCGTTATGGCTGCGATCGCGCAGTTGGACGCGCCACACGACCTGATGCGCCGGCACGCGCTGCGCCTGAATGCGCGCGGTGAACGAAATCACATCGCCGGCGCGGAACGTCGCGCGCGGCAGATTGTAATCGAGCAAAGCCAGCGCGTCGCCGAACTGCGCGGTGGGCATCGCCGCATCCACCGCGGGCGCCGCATTCGCCGGCTTGGCGACGATCATGCTGTCGCCGCGCCGATAGAGCGTTTGCAACGCGCCGTCGAGCGGGAGATGCTGTTCGCTGGAGACGAAGAGATACTCGCCCCACGCCGGGTCGCCGCGCCATTCTTCAAAAGTTTTCGGACCCAGCGTTGCCATATCGACCAACAAATCATCCGGCAATCGCTCGCCCCAGATTCCCACGCCCAGCCACTGCGCGACGAGACTTTTGCGTCCGATCAAGTTGATGTGTCCCGTCGCGAGTTTTTCCTTTGCCCACAGCGCCACTTGAATATCCGATTCGCTCAGCGGCGAGAACGCCGGCGCCGGGAAAAGCGCGAACAGTCCCGCGCCGAAAATAACGCTCGCGACGGCAAAGGTTGCCGCCGACGCCCAGCCGCGCGGCGCAAAGTGCTCAATGTATTCTACCGCGCGCGCCAGCGGAATCACCGCGCCCAGCGCCAGCGGCAGCGCCAACAGGTAAAATGTTTTGCCGACCCAATACGTGGAAATTCCGAGCCACACGTTCGCGGCGATGGCGAAGACGCATTGCGCCGCCGCCAGCGCGATGAAGAGACGAACCACCCAGCCCCGCGCGCCGCCGCGCAGCAATAACACCGCGCCGAGCAAAGGCAGGAGCAAGTACGCGCCGCCCAGCGCATCGAACGAAGGCATCGGGATCGCGCCGGCGGCGCTCAAGCGCGCGGTATTCGGGATGAACCGGCTGCCGGCGACGAATAGCGCCACCCAGAACAAGGACGGAATGCCCACGACGACCAACCCCGTCGTGAGCGTCTGCCGCCGCGACGCGCGCGCCCGCCACTCCGCGACGAGGGCAAGCCCAAACATCGCTGCGGGCACCGCCAGCCACAACTGAAACGACACGCTGATGGCGATGAGGCAGAGCGCCATGCCCACCGCCCAGAACACGTGGCGCGAATCGCGGTACGCGCTTTGAAACCAAACGAACGCAATCAAAAATAGCTGCGCGGCGACTTGGGTCCAGAAGTACTCCGATCCGATCAGGGCGCCGGCAAAATAGTTCCAGGGCACAAAGAGCGCGAACGGCGCGCACAGCGCGACGATCTTGTAGACGCGGCGATCGGGCAGCGCGGCGCAAGCGATCCCAAAGATGCCGCCCGCGGTCAACGCGATCCACAACGCCGCCAGCGGATGAATCACGCGCAGCGACGGCTCGCCCAGCCAGTGAGCAACCAGCGCGCCGATCAGCGCCGGTCCCCCCGGGTAATCGCTGACGATTTGCCCGGTCGCGAAAGTTGAATTGACAAAAGCAAGGTGGTTTGCCGGATCAACGGAAAACGACGGCGGGAGGAAGGTCGGCAAGGCAGGGACGAGAAAGTAAATCCCGACGACGACGACGCTGATCAGAAAACCGGCAAACTCCAGTGGAGCGCCGTCCCAGCGCGGATGGTACAGCAGCAGCCCGCGCGCCAGCAGGAGCATTTCGATCAGGACGGCGATGAAAATGACCGTCGGGTCAGCCGGCAGCGAGACGAGATTCAGTGCGTAGCCATCGACCAGGACCAGAGCAAAGAGCGCGATCCAGAATGAAAAGACGATCTGCGCGGGACGAAGGGTCAACGAAGGGGCGTTCATTTCGGATCTGCCGCCGCCCAATATTTCTCGACCCACGCCGCGACGCGCGCGCCGGCGATCGCATCGCCGCGCGCGAGGTAGGGCTTGAGGTCTAGCACTGGCGTGCCGTCCAGCGCGTCCAGTCCGCGCACGCGCAGCACGTTGCCGCGCACCGCGAGCAACTCCACCGCGCAAATGCCCAATGGGTTCGGGCGCTGCGGTGAGCGCGTCGCGAACAATCCGACGGGCGGCAAATCCATTTTCTTCATTGGACGCCCGCGCAGGGAATCCGGCGGCGGCATCCGGTCAAAATAGAAGACGACCCAGAGGTGCGAGAACTGCTCGATCCCGTCGAGTGCGTCGCGCCATTCGTCGTCTATCGCGATCTCGGATTCGACCGCGTCCCACAGCGTGTCGCGGCGCGCGGCGGTGATGCTATTGTGGACCGTGCCGATCGGTTTGAGGTGAATCATCGTCTGGGTCGTATCATAGAACAGATTGAGCGCCAACGCAAGTTGCGCAAAGCGATTTGATTTATTTCAAACTAGGGGATATAATAAAATCAATATTCTCCAAGTCGCCGCCTTACACGGACTCGTCTTTTCCATCCCCAAATCCTGAAGAAGGGGTGAAATCAGCAAATGGTCGGGGTCGCTGCCCCTCGGTTCGAAACTCGCAGTAGTGAGATTCGATTCAACTCGCGATGACGCGAACAAACGAAAAGGAGAAGAAGACGATGTTAAGTAAGATTCCCCGTTCGATTTGGATTGTCGCATTGACCTTGCTGGCTGTGGCGATCCTGGCAGCGTGCGCGCCCGCGGCGGCACCCGCACCTCAGGCGACTACCGCACCCGCATCTCAAGCAACCACTGCACCTGCTGCTACAAGCGCGCCTGCCGCGTCGGCAAAGAAGATCGTGATCGGCTTTACCGCGTCCCAGACCGGCAGTAATAACGTCGAATCAGGATTGCAGTTGAAGGGATTGCAGTTATGGCTCGATGATGTGACGAAAGCCGGCGGGATCAAGCTCAAGGACGGCACCGTGGTCATGCCGTCGCTCAAGTTCTATGACGACGAGAGCAAAACCGATCGCGTCCAGGCACTCTACACCCAACTCATCAATCAGGACAAGGTCGATTTTCTGATCAGCCCTTACAGCAGTGGCTTGGCGAAGGCAGCCGCCGTAGTCTCCGAACAGTACGGCAAGCTCATGATTACCACCGGCGCATCAGATGATGCTACAATGGAACAGGGTTTCAAGAACACCTATCAGTTGTACACCCCCGCCAGCCAGTACCTCGCCGGTGCGATCGATCTCCTGGGCAAGCTGAGTCCCTCCGCCAAGACGATTGCCATCCTTTACTCGAATGACGCGTTCTCCACGACGGTCGCGAAATTCGCCCAGACTTATGCGACCAGCCATGGCTACACCGTCGTCGTCAACGAGGGGTACGATCCTACCACCACTGATTTTACCTCCCTCATCAACAAGATCGCCGCTGCCGCGCCAGACGCGATTATGGGTGGCGGACACTTTGCCGATGGCAGTACGTTTACGAAACAACTCTACGATAAAAAGGTGCCGGCTCAGATGCTCGCGCTCCTCGTCGCGCCGGCGGATCCAACCTTCACGCAAATCGGCGACGCCGCGCAGTACATCACCGCTCCCAGCCAGTGGGAACCGCAGGTAACGTATAGTTCCGACGCGGCTAAAGCTGCCAACCTGCCTTGGTACGGGATTAGCGTCAAGGATTTCACGGCGGAATTCAAAGCCAAGTATAACGCCGATCCTTCGTATCATGCCGCGGGTGGGTATATGGCGGGCTTGCTGCTCCAAAAAGCCATCGAAGACACTGGCAGCGTCGACCTGGCGACGCTCGAATCCGACCTGGACAAGACGGATTTGGTGACCTTCTATGGACACATCAAATTCAGCACCGATGCCAAGACACATGGCAAGCAAGTGGCTCACGAAATGGTCGTCATTCAATGGCAGAAAAACTCAGCGGGCAACCTTGTCAAGCAAATCGTCTGGCCGGTCGCAGCAAAGACGGCTGACGCGCAACTCCGCAAGTAGTTCGATCGTCGCCTAGCTCCGCAGATTGATAGTGCGATAGTTGAACGAACACACTATCGCACTATCCCCTTATTCAACGCTCGTACTCACACAGAGGTGAAGATGAGTCTTCCGGCGCTAGTCTCCTCGTCCATCGATGGTTTGATGCTCGGAATTATCTACGGCTTAGCCGCCATGGGGTTGACGCTCATCTTTGGTGTGATGCGCGTGATCAACCTCGCGCATGGCGCGATCATTACGCTGGGAATGTTCGTCGTTTTTCTCCTCACCGTCCGGCTTGGCTTGAACCCCTATCTCGCCGTGGTGTTCGCGCTCATCCTGGGACTGGCATTCGGAATCGCGATGTACTTTATCGCCGTCCATCGCGTGATCAATGCGCCGGAACTGACGACGCTCCTCGCGACGTTTGCCGTCTATCTGGTGATTATCGGCTTGGGCACCGCCGTTTTTACGACTACTCCATTCTCCGTCAATGTAAACTTGGGCACTTATGGCTCGGGTCAAGTCACCGTCTTGGGCACCAAGATCGTGGCGGTCGTGCTCGCGATTCTCATCACGGCAGGATTGTACTATTTTCTCTACCGCACTCGCGCCGGCAAATCCATCCGCGCGGTCGCCAACAATCGGAGCGCGGCAGAGCTAATGGGCATCAACACCGCGGCGATGCTGGCGCTGAGTTTCGGCGTCGGCACGATGCTCGCCATGATCTCGGGTGGGCTGCTCGCGACCATGTTTACCTTCACCATTCTCAGCGGCGATTCGTACGAAACCAAAAGTTTCGTCATCGTCGTCCTCGGCGGCTTGGGCAATCCAACCGGCGCGTTGGTGGGAGGTATTATCATCGGATTGCTGGAAGGGATATCGACCTTGTTCATGCCGGTCGGTTGGGTACCCGTCATCGAGTACGCCGTCTTTGTGCTGATCCTCCTAGTCCGCCCCAACGGGTTGTTAGGAGCACGCGTATGATTGAGGACTTACTCCGATGCGGAATCTCCTAAGCCCATTCCTCTGGATCATCCTGGTCGTCGTCGGCGGCATCGCGCTGATTCCCATTCTCACCGGCGATGCGTCGCTGCGCGAGGATCTCTTTTTGATCCTGATGACGGTGACCCTCGCCTCCAGCGTGAACATCATCATGGGATACACCGGCTATGTGAATTTCGGTCACATCGTCTTCTTTGGACTCGGCGGTTATTTTGCCTTTTTCTTAATGCAGAACTTGCAGATGAATTTCGTTCTTGCCGCGCTGATCGGCGGAATGGGCACCTGCATCGTCGCGGTTTTGCTCGGCATCCCGGTGCTGCGACTGCGGGGAGCGTACTTTGCGCTCGCCACGATTGGCATCAACGAGGCGATGCGCACCTTCGTCACCAACTTCGATCCGTTCGGCGGCGCGGTCGGTATGTTTTTCAACTATTCGACCTATGACGCGTACGGCGGCGCGAAGAACGCGTTGTGGTTCGCGTACGATGCGATTGTGGTGGTGGCGCTCCTGACCATCACGGTGAGTTTCCTGATCAAGAAATCAAAATTCGGATTGGGCTTGATGGCGATCCGCGAAGACCAGGACGCGGCGCAAGTGCTGGGCATCGATCCCGCGCGCGCGAAGGTGATCACGTACGCCATCTCCGCGTTCTTCCCCGCGATCACCGGCGCGATCTTTTTCTTCAAGAACGGCATCATCGAGCCAAACGTCGCGTTCGACCTGCTGCGTTCAATCGAGTCGCTCGTGATGGTCATGCTGGGCGGCTACGGGACGGTTGTCGGACCCATCGTCGGAGCGCTCGTCTATGAGCGCATGAGCTCACTCCTCATCACCGCACCGCCGATCACGCTGCTGGGCGTGTCCGTGAGTTTCAGTCAACTGCACCTTGCCATCGCGGGTGTTTTATTGCTGCTGATCGTCCTCTTTGTGACCGGCGGTTTTGTCGGCTGGCTGCGTCAGCGCTTCCCGCGCGTGCGGAGGTATCTGGAATGACTCAAGTCAACTCGGCGATCCTCA
The DNA here is from genome assembly GCA_037445855.1 of Chloroflexota bacterium. Classification (GTDB taxonomy): domain Bacteria; phylum Chloroflexota; class Anaerolineae; order UBA4142; family UBA4142; genus DAIDTM01. The sequence continues at coordinate 20,661 of JBBIJS010000011.1, forward strand.
CGGTCGATAAGGTCAGCAAGCGTTTCGGCGGACTGCTGGCGCTGGATCGCGTCTCGCTGACGGTGAACGAGGGTCAAATCTTCGGCATCATCGGACCGAACGGCGCGGGCAAGACGACGCTGTTCAACGTCATCAACGGCGTCTACCCGCCGCACGAGGGCCGCGTCGCTTTTCGCGGCGAGGACATTACCGGCATGCCGCCGTTCAAGGCGTCGCAGCGCGGCATCGCGCGCACGCATCAGGTGGTGAAACCGTTGGGCGAGTTGACGGTCAGAGAAAACGTCACGGTCGGCGCATGCTTTGGGCGAGAAAACCTCTCGCTCGAAAAGGCGGCGCAGGTCGCGGATGAAGTGATGGAGTTCGTCGGGCTGATCGCGCGCAAAGACCTGCTCGCCAGTAAACTAAATGTCGCGCAGAAGAAGCGGCTCGAAATGGCGCGCGCGCTCGCCGCGCGGCCGCGTCTGCTGCTGCTCGACGAGGTTCTCGCCGGCTTGAACCCGAACGAGGTCGCGGACATGCTAACCGTCATCCGGAAAATCCGCGCGCAGGGCGTGACGATCATTATGATCGAGCACTTGATGCACGCGGTGATGAACCTGTCCGATCGCGTCTTCGTCCTCGACTATGGCGCCAAGATCGCGGAAGGCACGCCGCAAGTCATCTCCAGCGATCCGCGCGTGATCGAAGCGTATCTCGGCGACCCCAAAGTGGCGCAGCGCTTCCTGGAGGGATCGGCATGATGACGCTGCAAGTGAAGGAACTAGAATCCGGTTACGGCGAAGTGCAGATCCTGTGGGGTCTCTCCGTTCAACTGGAACAGGGACGCTTGACCTCGCTCGTCGGCTCCAATGGCAGCGGCAAGACCACGCTGCTGCGCACGGTCACCGGCTTGGTGCCGGCTTGGAAAGGCAGCGTCTTCTTCGACGGGAACGACGTGACCAAACTTTCCGCGCACGCGAAAGCAGAGATGGGCATTGTGCTCGTGCCGGAAGCGCGCCAGTTGTTCACCGATATGAGCGTGCTGGAGAATCTGGAAATGGGCGCGACGCCGCAGCGCGCGCGCGCGGAATACAAACAGACACTCGATTGGGTGTTTGAGTTGTTGCCGCGGCTGAAGGAACGCCGATCACAACTCGCGGGCACGCTGAGCGGCGGCGAACAGCAAATGGTCGCGATCGCGCGCGGGCTGATGGCGAAACCCAAAATCTTGATGTTCGACGAATTGTCGCTGGGTTTGTCGCCGCTCCTGGTGATGAATCTATTCGAAGTCATCGTCAAACTAAAAAGTCAGGGCTTGACAATGCTGCTCGTCGAGCAGAACGTGCAAATGGCGCTGGCGGTCAGCGATTACGCGTACGTGCTCAACAACGGACGGATCGAGACGGAAGGCAAAGCCAAAGAGGTGCGCGAAATGGAGAGCGTCCGCAAGGCGTACCTGGGGCTGTAGGCGAGTAGACAAGGAAACAAGGAAACAAGTAGACACAGTACATCACATATTCGGTGAGGAGCCAGCGCTCTCTAGCGCGCCAGCGTCAAAAACAAGCATTTTCCGTGACGTAGACGGCGTTAGAGAACGCCTTCTCCTCAAATCTGTGATGTACTGAGACAGGTAGACACGTAGACAAGGAAACAGGTAGACCAGAACACAGGCGCGCGCGTGGCGTCTGTGTTCTTGTTGTGCCGGTGGAATGGAGGGATGCGTCATGCGCCGCGTAGGGGCGAGGCATTCGCCATGTCGGGGCGCGGCGCACGGTAGGGGCGAGGCATTCGCCACAGCACATTAGCAATGCAAGCAAGGTCGGCATAAACCTAGCGCGCCTTCATGAAAGTAGAGTTGAGCGAATGCCTCGCCCCTACATCGCGAATGCCGCGCGCATCGCCCAACGCCGCGCCCGCGCTTGTCACGCCCGCGCAAATGTGCGATAATCGTGCCAGGGAAAAACCTGTGCCCGACGAGATTCGCGCGCAGATGGCTGCGCCCGCGCTTGATTTTGTGATGGCGGTTTCCATTTTCCATTGACATTTCGCACAATCGGTTATAGAATCTTGAGTGACATTTGGGGCGGTGGCGAAATGGCAGCCGCGGCGGACTTAAAATCCGTTGGGGTTAATCCCCCGTGTGGGTTCGACTCCCTCCCGCCCCACACCGCGCTAGTTCTCTGACGCAAATACGGAGACACGAGCAATGCAGCTTGTTTATATCTAAAGTGCTGAATGCTTCTCTCAAATAGCTGGAGAAGCATTTTGCTAAGCGCGGTCATCGGTACGTCAGCCGGTTTCGAGAACCGGGATTAAAACCCGGAGGAGGAGACGAAATGAGACGCCTGATTCGATTCACGCTGGGTTTGGTTTGCCTCGTCGCATTGGTGGCGCTCGCGCCCGCGGCGGGCGCCGCGCCGCCGGCAATGCCGCCCGCCGACGGGTACCTCGGCGGCTGCACCGGTGAATACTTTAACAACATGACGCTTGCCGGTTCGCCGGTCATGGTGCGCACCGATGGCGCGGTGAACTTTTTCTGGCCCGAGGGCACGTCGCCGGGAGGTGGCGTGAACACCGCGCAGTACTCGGTGCGCTGGACCTGCACTGTCAGTGCGCCGGCGGACGGGAACTACACGTTTACGATGACGACCGACGATGGGATGAATCTGCTGGTGGACGGCAATCTGATCATGTGGGCGTGGTACGATCAAGGTCCGTCCGCATACGCGAAATCGATCTTCCTCAACGCGGGCGCGCATACGGTCGTCATTCAATACTACAACGATACGCTCGGCGGCACCGCACAGGTGACTACATCGCTCAGCAGCACGTATACGCCGCCCCCGACCAGTTTTCCAGATTGGAAGGGCGACTATTTCAACAATCAGTCGCTTTCCGGCGCGCCGACGATCTCGCGCGACGATCTGAACATCAACTTCAACTGGGGCGGCGGCTCGCCTGATCCCAGCATCCCCGCCGATCACTTTTCGGTGCGCTGGACGCGGTCGCTCAATTTCGCCGGCGGCACCTGGCAATTCACGACGACGACCGACGACGGCGTGAGATTGTGGGTGGACGGCAACCTGTTGATCGACCAATGGCACGATCAAGCGCCCACGTCGTACTCTGCTAACATCGCGCTTGGCGCCGGACTGCACTCGGTCCAGATGGAGTATTACGAAAATGCCGGCGGCGCGCTCGCACAGTTGAACTACGCCCAAGTAACGCCGGGCGGCACAGGACCCGTCGTCGGTGTCTGGGTCGGTCAGTATTACAACAACATCTCGCTGTCCGGCTCGCCGGTGTTCTTGCTCAACACACCCGGGATGAACTTTGGTTTCAACTGGGGCTATGGTTCGCCGGACCCCAGCGTGCCGGTCGATTACTTTTCCGCAAAATGGGACGCGTATCAGAATATCCCCTCGACCGGTTACTACACGATCATCGCCAACTCGGATGACGGCGTGCGCGTGTGGCTGGACGGCGGGCTCGTGATCGACGGCTGGTTCGATCATTCGTCGACGACGTTCACCGCGACGCGCAACCTTGGCGCGGGGCTGCACGCGTTTCACGTCGAATACTATGAGCGCACGGGCACCGCGCTGGTGAGCGTGCAAATTGTGCCGGGCACGACGATCATCCCGCCGGGAGGCGCCAGCAGCGAAGTGATCGTCGACGACCTGGGACCGGGTTGGCAAGCCGGCGGCACGTCGAGCAGTTGGCGCGGCGTGGCGACCGGGATCAACAACCACGCGTTCTGGACGTTCAACAACACCTACGCCGCGCCGTACTACAACTGGGCGCGCTGGTATCCGACTCTGACCGGCGCAGGCAACTACGAGGTCTTTGCGTACATCCCGGCGGGCATCGCGTCGACTCTGAACGCGCGGTACTGGGTCTATCACGCCGGGCGGTACGACCTCGCGCCGCGCAGCCAGGTGTTTTACGCCAACCAATGGATGTCGCTCGGCACGTACTACTTTAGCGCGGCGGGCGGCGAGTTCGTCTCGCTCAGCGACGTGACGTACGAATGTTATCTGTGCCGCACGCTGGCGTGGGACGCGGT
>JBBIJS010000012.1:0-23608 GCA_037445855.1 Chloroflexota bacterium
GCGCGAGGTTTGACATTCGTTCGGTGTTCGACTAGAATGGCAATCGTAAGAGGCGAGCCATGTTGCGATGGGTGGATGTCCGGAATGACCGCGTGATAATTTTTAGAGGTGAGAAATGTCCCGGCGTGTTTTGTATGTCGTACCACTCAAGGATCGTTGGGCAATCAAAAATGCTGTGACAGGCAAACTCCTGTCCAACTTCCCAACCAAGTCCGAGGCGATCGACGCGGCGCGCAAAATCTCAAATGGGGATCCACGCGGACTGGTTGTGTACGGTCGCCAGGGCCAGCCCTTTTTGAAAGTACCCCTGAAAGTCACCCAGTCCAGCCGATTGAGTGAATCCAAGGTTCGCGCAGCGGTCCGTGCAGTTGCCAAAGAACGTCAGGAAACGTACAAGACTTCCTAACGGCGAGAGCGAACTCTGAATCTAAGGTCAGCCCAATGCCGCACATCTCCGCCGATTTTGAAAGGAACGTTTTTATCAATTGTCCCTTCGACGACCAATACCAACCGTTGCTGCATGGGATTGTCTTCTGCGTCCAAATGGCGGGCTTGGCGCCGCGATGCGCTTTGGAGGCAACCGATGCAGGGGAATTGCGGCTGGAGAAAATCGTCCGCATCATTGGCGAATGCAAATATGCGATTCACGACATCTCACGGACCCAAGTAGGGCGCAATCGCTTGCCGCGGTTCAATATGCCCTTTGAGTTGGGCTTGGATCTTGGCTGTCGTAAATTCGGTGAGGGGCGACACCGTTCAAAGAATCAGTTGATTATGGAGAGTGTCCCGCACAAGTTTCAGCAGTACATTTCCGATATTGCGGGACAGGACATTGTGGCGCATGCCAACCAGGTTGCCCAAGCCATTCGGCATGTTCGAAATTGGCTAGCCACCGAGTCCTCCGCCAAAACGGTCCCTGGCGGAGATTATATCCACGACCAGTACAAAAAATTCCGCGCTGACTTGCCCCGTCTATGTGGAAAACTAAAGTTAAAGCCGCGTGAAATTTCTTTTGGCGACTATTGCCAAATTGTCCGCGTTTGGCTGGAAGAAAAAGGTTGATCTAGCGCGCACAAACCAATCATATAGGTATCCTATGCCTCTCTCCTCTCAAGAAATCCGCAAAACATTTCTCGATTACTTCAAACGCCGCAAGCACACGGTCGTCGCCAGTTCGTCGCTGATTCCGGCGGGCGATCCGACTTTGCTGTTCGCGAACGCGGGGATGGTGCAGTTCAAAGACACCTTCCTCGGTCTCGAAAAGCGCGATTACGTCCGCGCGACGACCGCGCAGAAGTGTATGCGCGTCTCCGGCAAGCACAACGATTTGGAAAACGTTGGGCCGTCCCCGCGCCACCACACGTTCTTCGAGATGCTCGGCAACTTTTCGTTCGGCGATTATTTCAAGCAGCAAGCCATCGAGTACGCGTGGGACTTGCTCGTCAATCACTTTGAACTCGACCCCGCGCGGATGTGGTTCACCATCTTCGGCGGCGACGACGAGGTGCCGGCGGACGAAGAGGCGGCGGAGTTGTGGCTCAAGGTCGGCGCGCCGCCGGAGCGCATCCGGCGATTTGGGCGCAAGGACAATTTTTGGAGCATGGGCGATATCGGTCCGTGCGGTCCCTGTTCCGAGATTCATTATTATCTCGGTCCTCATCCCAAAGATCCAAAATACAATCGGGTGGAGTACGTCAACGGCGAGGGCGACGAGCAGGTCGAGATTTGGAATCTCGTCTTCATGCAGTTCAATCGTTCGCAGGATGGCGACAAATTCAAACTGACGCCGCTGCCCAAGCCCTCGGTCGATACCGGCTCCGGGATGGAGCGCTTGACCTCGGTGCTGCAGAACAAGGTGTCGACGTACGACACGGATCTGTTCAAGCCGATTCTCGATCACACGCGCAAGCTGCTCGGTCACGACAAGGCGACGATGGAAAAGAAGATCGTATCGTACCGCGTCGTCGCCGACCACGCGCGCTCGGTCGCGTTCCTCACCGCGGACGGTGTGATGCCGGGCAACGAAGGGCGCAACTATATCCTGCGGCTGATCCTCCGCCGCGCGGCGCGGCATGGGCAACTGCTCGGCTTCAACGGACCCTTTCTCACTGACGTGCTTCCGACCGTCATCGAGATTATGGGCGACGCGTATCCGGAACTGGTGCGTCGCCGCGACGCGATCATGAAGACGACGCTGCAGGAAGAGCAGCGTTTTCAGGCGACGCTCAAGACCGGTTCCGCGTTGCTCGACGAAGTGATCGCGAAGATGCAAGCCAAAGGTCAGACGACGATTGCCGGCGCGGACGCGTTCAAGCTGCACGACACCTACGGCTTTGCGCTGGAACTGACGCGCGATTTTGCGCGCGAGCACGGCTTGACCGTTGATGAAGCCGGCTTTCGCAAAGCGATGGGAGGGCAAGCCGATCGTTCACGCGCGGGGTCGACGATGGGCGCGGCGGACACGACGGGCGATCAGGCATACCGCGCGGCGAAAGATGAATTGATCGCGTCTGACAAATTGCCGGCGAGCGGCGTCGCGCACAATCCGTATGCGGGAACCGAGATCGCAACGAGCGTCGCGGGTATCTTGCGCGACGGCGCGCTGGTCGATGAAGCGCGAGTCGGCGACGCGGTTCAAGTTGTTTTGCCCGCGACGTGCTTCTATGTCGAGTCCGGCGGACAGGTGAATGACAGCGGGCGCATCGTCCGATATGCCGGCGCGGCGGACGGCGCGGAAACTGAAGACGCGAATGTGGTGTGGGCATTCGACGTTACTGAAGCGCGCAAGCCGGCGCCGGGCTTGGTCGTGCACGTCGGCAAGGTGATCAAAGGCACGCCGCGCGTGGGCGACGCCGCCGTCGCGGAAGTGGATCGCCTGCGCCGCTGGGACATTATGCGCAATCACACCGCGACGCACTTGCTGCACCGCGAGCTGCGCTACGTTCTCGGCGAGCACGTGCAGCAAGCCGGCAGTCTCGTCGCGCCCGACCGTTTCCGTTTCGATTTTTCACACAACGCGATGCTGACGCAGGACGAGCTCGATTCGATCGAGCAGGCGGTGAACGATGCGATCCTCGCCGATTTTCCGGTGACGCCGTTCGAAATGGGTTACAAGGACGCGGTCGCGGGCGGCGCGATGGCGCTGTTCACCGAAAAGTACGGCGACCGCGTGCGCGTGATGAAAGTGGGCGATCCCGGCAGTCCGTTCAGCCAAGAGTTGTGCGGCGGCACGCACGTCAGCCACACGAGCCAGATCGGTGCGTTTCACATCCTTTCGGAATCGTCCATCGGCGCGGGCTTGCGCCGCATCGAGGCGGTGACCGGACACGGCGTCGCTAGATTGCTGCAAGAAGGATTGGGACGATTGGATCGCACCGCGGCGTATCTGCGCGTCGCGCCGGAGCAGGTCGATCACAAGGTGCTCGCGCTGATGAACGAGACTGAAGCGCAGCGTAAAGAGATCGAGCGCTTGCAGCGCGAACTCGCGCGGCGCGATTCAGAGAAATTGCTCGACCGCGTTCAAGAGGTCGATGGCGTGCGGCTGCTGGCGACGCAAGTCGATGCGGCGAGCGGCGACATGTTGCGTGAGATGAGCGATTGGTTCCGCGACCAGCTCGGCTCGGGCATCGTCGTCCTCGGCGCGGCGATTGACGGCAAGCCAAGTCTGATCGTCGCGGTGACCGCCGACCTGGTTTCTAAAGGGTACGACGCCGGAAAACTCATCCGACCGATCGCGAATATCGTGGGCGGCGGGGGCGGCGGCCGTCCGAACTTGGCGCAGGCGGGCGGCAAGGATGTGACGCGCCTCGCCGAAGCGATTGCGGCGGTGCCGCGCTTGATCGCGAAAGAATAATTGCGATTCATTTCGCCGATCATGGGGGTTTGCGGAACAAATAGTCGCAGACCCTTTTTCGTGAAAGGTTGACGGAAGACGAAAGACGGATGACGGAAGTGCGCATTCGTCTGCCGTCCTCCGTCTGGCTATTCGATGCAGCAAATTATTCAATTGAAACCAGAAGACGATCTCGCAAGTATCCGCGCGAAAATCGATGCGGCGGAACTCGCGCACCTGGTGCTCGTCGTGCCGCGCGGCTGCGCTGCGCTGGAAGGCGAACGCGGCATGCGGATGCTGCGCCGGGCGGCGGACGATGCGGTCGCGCAGATTGCGATCGTCGCCCACGATGAGGAGATGCGCGAGCGCGCGGAATTGTTCGGCGTGCCGGCGTTCAATTCAATTGCCCAGGCGCAGCGAACTCCGTGGAAGATGCGGACGCGGGCGCTCGACGGGATTCAAAGCACGCTGAACCCACCGCCGCCGGAAAGCGTGACGCGCGTCGCGCTGGATCCGGTGGACGTGCTCCAGCGCTGGTGGGGCGCGATTCTGCTCGGCGTCGTCGCGGCGCTCTTGCTGTGTATCGCCGCGGTCTTGTTGGCGCCCGCCGCGAACGTTCGGGTCGTCCCGGCTTCCATCGCGCTGTCGCTCACGACGGAAGCGTTAGCCGACCCATCGCTGCAAACGGTCAATTCCGTATTACGCGCGATCCCGGCGCGGCGCATCACGCACGAGATCAGCGGAACGGCGCAGCTCAGGACCACCACGACGAAAAGTCTGCCCGATGCGCGATCGAGCGGGACGGTGGTCTTTACCAATTTGCGCGGAGAGGAGACGATCATTCCGCCGGGCACGGTGGTCAAGACCAGTGCGGGCGTGCCCATTCTTTTTACGACGGTGACGACGGCAACCGTTCCCGCCGGCGTCAACAGCCGCGTCGAAACACCAGTCCAGGCGAACGACCCCGGTCCGGGTGGGAACGTCAAGGAATTGGCGATCAACACCGTCGATGGCTCGTTGAACCTGGAAGTGCGCGTGATCAATCTCAAGCCGACGACCAGCGGCACGGTCAGGCCGGTCAAGGTGGTTTCCGCAGACGACAAGAAAAAATTAGAAACGCAACTCTTGCTGCAGTTGAAGCCGCAAGGTACGAGTGTGCTTCAGCAAGACCTCCAGCCGGGCGAATTCATCGCGCCCGATTCCGTCGTGCTCGAGACGGATACTGAAACGTTCGATCACGCGGTGGATGAGCCGGCGGATGTGCTCAACTTGCGTATCTCGACGACGGCGTATGGATTGGCAGTGAGCCGCGCAGACCTGGAACTGCTCGCGCAAGTGTTTTTGCAGAAGCAAATTCAGACGGGCTACCAGCTCGTGCCGAACGGGGTCCGGGTCGATGCGCTGCCGGGCGGTACGTATCAGGGTCCGTTGCTGCGGATGCCGTTCCGCGCCATCGGTTACACCACGCCGCTGCTCGATACCAACAAGCTCGCGCGCGGGTTGCAAGGCAAATCGCTCGATGACGCGAAGGCGTACCTGACCGGCGCGGTCAATCTCGCTCAGCCGCCGGACATCCGCGTCTCGCCGGCGGGTTGGTTTCGCATGCCCGCGTTCAGTTTCCGCATCGCGGTCTTCGTCGAGCCGCCGCCGGTGGTGCAGCAATGAAATTCCTGGGCTTGGATGTCGGCAACCGGCGCGTCGGCGTCGCGTTTGGCGATTCAGAGGTGCGGCTGGCGACGCCGGGGGAGGTGCTCACGCGCGGTTCGTTCGATGACGACGCGCGCGCGCTTGCCAAGTGGGCGCGCGAGTATGGCGCGGCGCAACTGATTGTCGGTCTGCCGCGGAACATGGATGACACGCGCGGCGCGCAGGCGGCGGCGGTGATGACGTACGCTGAACGAATCGGGCGCGCGCTCGATTTGCCGGTCGTGTTCTGGGACGAGCGTTTGACGACGATTGAAGCGACACAGCGAGCGCACGAAACGGGAGGACGCGGCAAGAAATCGCGCCGCGGATTGGACGCGGTTGCCGCGGCGGTGATCTTGCAGGACTATATGGATTGTCAGGAGAACAAAGAGTGAGCCGCAAGTTTCGTCGTTTGTTCGCTCTAATCGGTTTGCTGTTTGCTGGCGCGTTGATCATTCTCGTGTTCGTGTTTGTTTACAATGTGCTCTCACCCAAGAATGACGCGCCCGGCGTCCTCTCCTCCACTGCGCCGTTTCCCACGCCCATTTCGATCGAAGATGTGCCGCTCGGATTGTACCTTCAACAGCACCTCGCTGAACTGACCACCCCGGCGAGCGACGACCCATCGCCAGTCAATCTAAGAGTCGCGCCCGGCGAATTGCCAACGGATGTGGCGGCGCAATTGCAGAGTCAAGGACTGATCAAGAACGCCGACCTGTTTGTGAATCTCGTCAAGTACCTCCACGTCGGTCCCAAGATTCAGGCAGGCGAGTATGTTTTGAAACGCACGATGACGATGAGCGATCTCCTCGATGCATTGCAGCACGGGCGCGCGAAAACGGTCACGCTGACGATTGTGCCGGGCTGGCGTGCGGAAGAAATCGCCGACAACCTGGCGGCGCAAGGTCTGGCGAACTTTAACAAGGATCAATTTCTCCAAGCCGTGAAAGCCGGCAAGTACGACTACTGGTTCATGCGCGATCGCCCCAAAGGCGCGCCGACCTCGGCTGAGGGATTCCTCTTGCCCGAGAGTTATAATTTCCCGTTCGATACCACGCCCGATGCTTTGCTCAACCAGATTCTGGGCACGTTCAACAGCCGCGTGACCGACAAGATGCGTCAGGAAGCCGCGACGGCGAAGCTATCGTTCTACGAAATCGTTACGCTCGCGTCGATCGTCGAACGCGAGGCGGTCGTCGCGAACGAGCGGCCGATCATCGCCAGCGTTTTTCTCAATCGGCTGAAGAAGAAAATGCCGCTGCAGGCGGATTCGACCGCGCAATATGCGTTGGGCTATCAAGCCGCCGCGAAGCAATGGTGGAAATCTCCGATGTCGATCGACGATCTCACCAAAGGCGATTCGCCGTACAACACCTACTTGCATCCGGGCTTGCCGCCCGGTCCGATCTGCAATCCAAGTCTCGCCTCGATCCTCGCGGCGCTGGAGCCGGCGCAAACCGATTATCTTTATTTCTACGCCAAGGGAGACGGCACGCATGCCTTCTCGAAAACCTACGAAGAACAGCAGCAGAACCAACAAAAGTACGGCAAGTAAAAAGCTGCGCGTCCTGATGTTTACGTGGGAGTATCCCCCGTACATCGTCGGCGGCTTGGGCGCGCATGTCGGCGCGCTCGCGCCAGCGCTCGCCCGCGCCGGCGTGGAAGTGCAGGTGGTCACACCGCGCTGGAAGGGTGGTGAGCCGATCGAACCCAGCGGTGCGAAGAGATCGCGCGGCGGGTCGTCCGCCGTTTACCGCGTCGCGCCGCCGGTCGCCGGGCTGACGAATTTTTTTGCGGACGTGCAACAAACGAATTTGAATTTGGCAGAGCAGGGACAGGCGTTGTTCGATCAGCTGGGCGGCTTCGATCTAATCCACGCGCACGATTGGCTGGTGGCGTGGGCAGCCGCGGCGTTGAAGCGGTTACACAAGACTCCGTTGCTCGCGACGATCCACGCAACGGAGCGTGGACGCGGGCGCGGCGCGCTTGGCGGCGAGACCGCGCAATCGATCAATGGGACCGAATGGTGGCTCACGTACGAGGCGTGGCGCGTGATCGCGACCAGCCGCTTTATGGCGGACGAGGTCACGGCGTACTTCAACGTGCCGCGCGACAAGATCGACATCGTGCCGAATGGAGTGGACGCCGCGCCCTTCGACGCGCTGGAGGGCATCGACCTCAGCGCGTTTCGCGAGCGCTGGGGGCGCGCAGACGAGCGCATCATCTTTTTCGTCGGACGCTTGGTGGAGGAGAAGGGCGCGCATTTGATCGTGGAAGCCGCGCCGCGCGTCCTCGCGCAATTCCCGCGGACGAAATTCATTCTGGCGGGCACCGGCAGTATGAGCGGACAGATCGAACAGCGCGCCGCGGAACTGGGCATTGCCGACCGGATCGTGGCGGCGGGGTTTGTCTCGGACGCCGACCGCGATCGGTTGTTCAAGGTCGCGGACGCGGCAGTGTTTCCATCGCTGTACGAACCGTTCGGCATCGTCGCGCTGGAAGCGATGGCGGCGCAGTGCCCGGTCATTGTGAGCAGCGTGGGCGGTTTAGCTGAGGTGGTACGGCACGATGTCACTGGCGTGACGGTCTACCCCAACAACGTCGAATCGCTTGCGTGGGGAATTCTGCATACGCTGAGCGACCCGGCGGCGGCGCGGGCGCGCGCGGCAGTCGCCTACCGAATGGTGAACGAGGAATACAGTTGGGATCGCATCGCGCAGCGCACCCTTCAGGTGTACCGCCAAATCACGGACGCGCGCGCCAGAACGGATTGGTGAGACCGGTAGGCGCGGAGCTCGACGCCTCCCCCGGATACGGCAGCCCATACGGCTGCTGTTTTTTTTCGGCATCAACTTTAGGTTTAGATTATTTAACGGGTTCATGCGGGAGGGTTAAAGAATCTGACATTGAGATTCTTCTCCCGACCTGATATATTAACCGCGCCGATTTTGTTTTTTCGTCCTTCAAGGGAGAACGGGGGAGAAGATGAATTACACGGACTTGTGGCTTATCTGCGCCGATTGCGGTCGTCAGTTCTTATGGGATGCCGGCGAACAGGCGTGGTTTCACGCGCGGAACCTCGCGAACCAGCCCCGGCATTGCAAGTCTTGCCGCGACCGCCGGCGCGACGAACGATTGCACCAGCCGCGTGAATACTCGAAAGTGAGTTGCGAGCGGTGTGGCTCGCCGACGTACGTGCCGTTCGTGCCGCTGGGCATCAAGCCGATCTATTGCCGGTCGTGTTTATCGGTTGTGCATGCCTGACCCAAGCAAGAATGGCTCTGCCGCGTGGCGCACTGCGCCGCGCGGCTTTTTGTTGCTCGGCAGTGTGTGGGATATGTGTGGGATACTGTGGGATAATGCTTTTTGATGTCTTGTGCTCACTGTTGCTACACGCCGGTGGTCGCTCCTTTTCATTTTCCTAAAATGCTCCCATTCAATGCGGCGAGCCAATGAAGAACTGGGGCGCTCGAGGCGAGAGATCGTTTTGTCATTTCGACGAGCGGGCTTTGCGAGGAGAAATCTCCCGCGCGGCTGGCGAGATTTCTCGCAAGTGCGGCTCGAAATGACAGCCCAACGCGACTTTGCAACAGCCCTGCCGCCTGCAAAATCCGCTGGTGATTGCACACATCTTGATTGTGTCATTGCGAGGCGCGGTTTTTGCGCCGAAGCAATCTCAATCATTAGCAATGCGATTGCTTCGCTTCGCTCGCAATGACACTTGTGTACAATCACCAGAAAATCCGCACTTGACTTTTCAGCGCCGGTATGTTAGAATTGGGACATCATCCCGCATTGTGGGACACTCAAAGATGAGTCTTAAACCTCTCCCCGGCGAAATTCAAAGCCTCGTTCGCGCGATTGCGATCCTTGATTGCTTTAGCGTTGAGCAACCCCATCTGGGCGTCCGCGAGATCGCGCGCAAACTCGACATGTCTACCAGCACGGTCGGGCGATTGTTGGCGACGCTTTGCTCAGCCGGGATCGTTGATCAAGACCCCAAGTCCCGCCTCTATCGAATGGGCCCCAAAGTATTGTCTTGGAGTTCTGTTTACACTAACGGATTGGAGGTGCGTGAAAAAGCCCTCCCGATGCTGGAGGAACTTCATCGCCTAACCAAGGAAACCGTTAATCTGTACGTGCTTGATCAAAACGAACGTGTCTGTATCGAGTGCATTGAAAGCCCGCAGCGAGTTCGAGTGATCGTACGCATTGGCGAACGGATGCCACTCCACGCCGGCTCTGCTGGCAAAGCCATCCTCGCGTTTGCGCCAGCCGCTCTGGTCGAACAAATTCTCGCACACCCCCTTGAACGAATGACCGGCAATACCATCACAAATCGGAAGAAACTGCTGGAAGAATTACAGTCCATCCGCAATTCAGGATATGCCGTCAGTCATGGTGAACGTTTTACCGATGCCTTGGGGCTGGCGGCTCCTATTTTCGACGCGAACGGAAAAGTTGTTGCGGCGTTGAACGTAGCGGGTCCAAAATTGCGATTCACGGATGTAGATGTAGCCAAGTTTGCTCCCAAAGTCATCCAACTCGCCAATCAAGTCTCGCGCTTGTTAGGTTATCTTGGTTCAACTATACCTGCGGGGGGATGACGATGGCCCAAACACGCATTGCCGCGTACCAACTCGTTGAGTATCTTGAACGTCTCGGCGTCGAGGTGGTCTTTGGCTTGACTGGGCATACCATCATTGCGATGCTCGATGCGCTCGGACATAGTAAGGTGCGTTTTATCACGACGCGCCACGAGCAAGTTGCCGCGCATGCCGCGGATGGTTACGCCCGCGCGTCCGGCAAGCCCGGCGTGCTGCTCACGCATTTGGGACCTGGGCTGACCAATGCAGCAACCGGGGTTGCGAACGCCGCACTCGATTCAATCCCGATGGTCGTCATCTCTGGCGACGTTCCCTCGTATTATTTTGGACGACATCCCCACCAAGAAGTCAACCTTCATCTCGATGGTGACCAATACGAAATCTATCGACCCTTTTGCAAACGCGTTTATCGCGTGGATCGCGCCGAAGATTTGCCGCGGATCATCGAACGGGCTTTTCACCTTGCCCAAACGGGCAGACCTGGACCGGTGCTGGTCGATGTGCCGATGGATATTTTCTCCGCTGATCTTCCGATCGGTGCGTTTAGCAAAACGCCACCGCCCATCCTGCGCCCACCCCTTGATCCCGAGACCGCTGCGCGCGTGGCGCGAGCACTAGCTGAAGCCGAACGCCCGGTGATCTACGTAGGTGGCGGCGTGGTTAGCGCATATGCCAGTGAAGAATTGGTGAAACTCGCCGAAGCGCTTGAAGTTCCGTTTGCGCATACCCTGATGGGCAAGGGCGCCGTGCGTGACGATCACCCGCTCTTGCTGGGCATGACAGGTTTCTGGGGTACGCCGATCGCAAACGATTCGTGTCGTGACGCCGATCTGATTCTCGCCGTCGGTACGCGGCTTGCCGAAGCGAATTCAAGTTCCTGGGATTCGCGCTTTACCTTTGCGATTCCGCCCACCCGCTTGATTCACATCGATATCGATGTAGCCGAAATTGGACGCAATTATCCCACCGAACTAGGAATTACCGCCGATGCCAAGAATGCACTGGGTATGATTGCCCAAGCCGCACAAGGTCGCCAGCATCGTGAGCGTGGTGATCTCCGCGCGCGAATTGCGCAAGGACGTAAAGCATTCGGGGCGACTTGGGCGGACCAATGGAATTCAGACCAATATCCTTTGCGTCCGGAACGAATCCTGGGCGAAGTCCGCGCGGCATTGCCTGAAGATGGTTTTCTCGTCACGGATGTTGGCTGGAACAAGAATGGTGTGGCGCAACAATTTCCATTCACTGTCCCCGGCACATTCATCACCCCGAGTGGTTTGGCAACGATGGGGTTTGGTCCCTCAGCGGTTCTCGGCGTCAAGGTGGCGCAACCTCATCGCGCGGCGGTCGCTCTGGTCGGCGATGGCGCATTCAGCAATAACATGTCCGTCGTCGCGACGGCAATGGAAGCGGAGATTCCTGTCGTGTGGGTCGTGATGGACAACGCGGCTTTCGGCACGATTGCGGGTTTGGAAAAGATGCACTATGGCTGGACCTTTGGTTGCGTGTTTGAATCGGAAGGCAAACCGTACCGCGTGGATTACGCGGGAGTGGCGCAAGCGTGTGGCGCGCGGGGAGTCCTCATTCGCGCGGCAAGCGAATTAGGACCCGCATTGCGTGAGGCGCTCGCTGCCGGTGTGCCGACTGTGATTCATGTGCCGATGGAGAATATTCCGACGCCGACGCCTGGATATTGGAATATTAACGATATCTATCGCAAAGGCGCATAGTCCGGCTAGTCGACGAGAGACCATTCGTAAGGAGGTGAGTGCGAGCCAAGTATTACACAATGAGTCACGCTAATCCGGTAGGTAGAAACACAAACGATTCAGTCAAGAGGAGGAGATTCGCAATGAAACGTACAATTTTGTTCGTATTTGTCGTACTCGCTGTAATGCTCGCGGCGTGTGCGGCTCCAACTGCCGCGCCGCAACCGACGACTGCTCCCGTACAACCCGCTGCTGCGACCCAGGCGCCAGCCGCGGCGACTGGCGAACCGATCAAGATCGCCATCATCGCCGCGATGAGCGGTACGAATGCCAGTCTAGGCGACTGGATGAAGAAAGGCGTCACGCTGGCAGTTGAGGAGAAGAACGCCGCGGGCGGTATCCACGGCCGCCCCGTTCAAATCGTCATCTATGATGACGAAGCGGATACAGCCAAATCGGTAGGTCTTGCCCAGAAAGTCGCGACGGATGACAAAGTCGTAGCCGCGTGGGCAACCTCGAATAGTAATTCCGCGCTCGCGGACATCCCTATTCTCCAGCAGTATAAGATTGTGCAACTCACCAATGGCACCAATGTGGACATCACCAACAAAGGCAGCGCGTACGTTTTCCGCGCCTGCCCTGCCGGGCCCGCCTACGAGAATCCGCTCGTAGACTTTTTGGCGAAAACCAAGGGCTTTAAGAAGTTCGCGCTCATCACAGACACCTCCGCTTACGGCAAAGGCGAAGCGGACTATCAAACCGCCGAGCTCAAGGTCCTCGGTCTGACACCCCTCACGCGCCAGAGCTACGGGATTGACGACAAGGACTTTACGGGCCAACTGACCGCGATCTTGCAGACGAATCCCGAAGTCATTCTGTTTGGCGGTTCGGAGGTCGCCTCCGGCTTGATCGCCAAACAGGCACGCCAACTTGGCTTCAAAGGGCAAATGGCGGGTGGATCCGCTCTCGCCACGCCCAAGTTCGCCGAGACAGCCGGCGCCGATGTGGTGGAGGGCGTGTTCGCTACCGCACCGTACCTCACCAACGATCTGAACGATATGACGAAGGCGTTCGCGGCGCGCTACAAAGCACGCTGGAAAGAGGACCCCGAAGTCCACGGAGCGAACACCTATGATGGTACCCAGATGCTCCTCATGGCGATGGACAAGGCATATCCGAACGAGACGGGCGAAGCCATCGCCGCCGCGTTCCACACCATCCAGGGCTACCAGGGGCTTCAAGGTACGTTCAACGTTTCGCAGAATGGTGAAACGATTGGCGCAACCCAACTCGGCGTCTGGAAAGCCGGGAAACTGGCTCCTTTCACTCAATAGGATCCGAACATCACCCGGGGACGGCGTCGCCGTCCCCGGGAACCTACTGCAAATCTCCGGCTTGGAATCTCCGAGCTGATTGGAGAGGACAAATAAATGAGTATCAATATCGTCAGCATTTTGTTACAGACCCTCGTAGGTGGGATCGGGATTGGGAGCTTGTATGCGCTGGTGGCGCTCGGTTACTCAATGCAATACCGTTCGATGGGCTTGGTCAACTTTGCCCAGGGTAGCATCTACATGATCGGCACTTACTTTGGGATCATCTGGTATCGCGGAATGGTGATGGGTTTGCAAGTTCCCTATCCGATTTCGTTCGTCATTGGCATCTTGCTGAGTGCCGCCCTGGGTCTCCTCCTCGAGCGGATCTTTCGCCCCCTGGCAAATATGGACTTGATGTTGATGCTGCTCGGCACCATTGGCTTGGGGTATGTTCTCGACAATTTAGCGATCATCACCTGGGGCGCCGAAGGATTTGCGGTCAATTCGCCGTTGCCCAACACTCCGATCATCATCGGCGGTGTGGCGTTGTTGCCGCAAATGCTTTTGCTCATCGGTGTGTCGGCGATCTTAATGGTGGGGCTGAATGTGTTCTTGAGGAAAGCAAAGATCGGCAAAGCCATGCGCGCCGCCGCGTCGGATCGCGAGACCGCGAGCGCGATGGGAATCCCAGTCAACACCACGAACGCGTTGTCCTTTGCGATTGGGTGTGGACTTGCCGCGGCGGCAGGTATTCTGGCGGCGCCCATCGTCTATGTGAATCCGGCGATGGGCGGTCCAGTCGGTCTGAAGGGGTTCGCGGCATTCATCCTGGGTGGGGCTGGCAGCATCCCCGGCGCGATTGTAGGTGGGTTGGTCTTCGGCGTTCTGGAGGCGCTCTCGGCTGGGTTCATCTCATCTTCCTACACCAAAGGCATTGCATTTGTCGTCATGGTCGTTGTGCTGATGTTTAGACCCGGCGGTATCGTCGGTGAGGTCACGGTGGACAAGGTCTAGGGGGTTCAATGAAGAACAGATCGAGTATCATCAAGGCAGCGCTGTTGATCATCGGGTTCATCGTCCTAATGACCTTTCCCCTTGTCGCCCCGAATCGCTATGTCGTACATATCGTCAATATGGCGGGTCTCTACATCCTGCTCAGTCTGGGGCTCAATCTGGCGATGGGATACTGCGGTCAAATCAACCTGGCGTTGGGCGCGTTCTGGGGTGTGGGCGCATACACCGCGGCGCTGCTGAACACGCGGTTGGGAGTGCCGATCTGGGTCAACCTGCCGCTCGGCATGGTGCTCGCCGGCATTGTCGGCGCCTTGATTGCTTTGCCGATGCTAAAGGTTCGCTCACACTACCTCGCCCTAGTAACCATTGGTCTGGCTGAAACCATTAACATCATCATTGTGAATGAGACTTGGCTGACCGAAGGTCCACTGGGTATCTCCGGTATTAAGATGCCAAATCTGTTTGGCATCGCGATCGATGGTGATGAACGCTTTTATTATCTCGTCCTCGTGTGCGTGGTCATCGGCTTTCTGGCTGCCCGGCAGATCGTAAGTCATCGCATTGGGCGCTCCTTTGTTGCGATTCGCGACGATCTGGTGGCTGCCAAAGCCATGGGGGTCAACACCGCCTACTATCAGATTCTGGCGAATGCGATCGCCGGCGTCTACTGCGGCGCGGCGGGGGTGCTCTATGCGCATATGAACACCTACATTAGCCCCGACATCTTCGAGTTCAAATCGGCGCTGTATGTCCTCACCATGACGATGGTTGGTGGGATGGGCAGTCTGGCGGGCTCGCTCGTCGGTGGTCTGGGATTGCCGATTACCCAAGAGGTGTTGCGCGGTATCGGTAATTGGGAATTGGTGGGCTATGGGATTGCCATCATGCTCGTGGTTCTGTTCTTCCCCGGCGGCGTGATCGGAGTCACCCGGCGGTTGCAGGAATCGGGAGGCATTCGGTTGCCCTGGGCGCACAAAGCAGCCAAGCCATTGCCGATGGAGGGCCCGCATGTTCCTTGAGATCGAACACCTGACGATGCAGTTCGGCGGACTTGTCGCCGTCAAAGATGTTTCGATGCGCGTCCAGCAGGGCGAGATTCACGGCTTGATCGGACCTAACGGTTCGGGCAAGACGACGATCTTCAACGTCATCTCGGGTTACTATAAACCGACGGGTGGAACCATCACGTACAACGGAAAGGCGATTGCCGGGTTGCCGGCGTACCAGATTACCGCGCTTGGGTTTGCGCGCACTTTCCAGAACCTGCGGCTGTTCAGCAGTATGACCGTGCTGAACAACGTGCTGGTGGGAATGGGACACCATGCCAAAACTGGAATCATTCAAGAGTTGATCAATCCGGTCGCCGTGCAGCGCGAAGAGAAAGTGTTCACCGACAAAGCGTTGCAACTTTTGCGGCTGCTTGAAGTCGAAGAGTTCGCGCGCGAACGGGCGACCAGTCTGCCCTATGGGAGTCAGCGCCGCGTCGAAATCGCCCGCGCGCTCGCGACCGATCCGAAGATCGTTTTGCTTGACGAGCCGGCGGCGGGGTTGAATGAAACGGAGACGGAGCGCTTGCGCGAGATCCTGCTCAAGATTCGCGATGCTGGCGTCACCATCTTTCTCGTCGAGCACGATATGAAACTCGTGATGGGCATTTGCGACGTGGTTTCCGTGCTGGACTATGGCAAGAAGATCGCTGAAGGCGACACGAAGACAATCAGCGCCGATCCGGTGGTGATCGAAGCCTATCTGGGTAAGGAGGAAACCCTGTGATAGCCGTCGAAAACCTTCACACGTATTACGGACACATTCACGCCGTTAAGGGCATTTCCTTCGAGGTTCGCCAAGGCGAGATCACCGCATTGATCGGCGCGAACGGCGCGGGCAAGTCCACGACGATCAAAACCATTTGCGGATTGCTGCATCCGAAGGAAGGCAGCATCGAGCTGAAGGGTAAACCGATTGAACGTCTCAGCGCCGATCAAGTCGTGCGCTTGGGAGTCGGCTATGTGCCGGAAGGACGCCGCGTTTTTCCAGTGTTGACCGTTGATGAAAATCTCGACATCGGCGCGTACCATCGAGCCGATCAAGCCGAGATCGTCAAAGATAAGGCAAGGCTGTACGAAACGTTTCCCGCGCTGAAGGGCCGCGAGAAACAACTGGCGGGTTCATTGAGCGGCGGCGAACAACAAATGCTGGCGATTGCGCGGGCGTTGATGTCGAAACCGCAAGTGTTGGTGATGGACGAACCCTCGCTGGGGCTTGCGCCGATTCTCGTCAAGCGCGTTTTTGAAATCATCGCCGAATTGAACAAACAAGGGATAACGATTCTGTTAAGCGAGCAAAACGCGCGCGGCGCGCTAAAGATCGCGCATCGCGGCGTCGTGATGGAAACCGGCAAGATTCGTTTTACCGATTCAGCCGAGGCGTTGCGCGAAAATCCGATGATCCAACGCGCGTATCTGGGGGCGGGATAGAAGTTAGAAATTTGAAATTAGGAATTGGAAGTTGGAACAGAACTCAACGCGTGAACGCATTCCAGCTTCTAACATCCAACTTCCAAACAAGGAGAACCATGGCAGAGTGCAGAGTGCTGCGTCCGTTTCAGGACGGCAAGGAAATTTGGATCGGGTTGGGCGAGCCGGGCTTTCGCCGCAAAGTCTTTAAGCTCGTAGACAAGGAATTGGTTGGCTCAGAGCACATTGTCGCCGGACTGACAATATTTGAACCAGGCGAATCGTCTTCACGCCACAATCATCCCGGCTCGGAAGAAGTAGACGTGATGGTCCGCGGTACCGGCGAGGTGGTGACGGAGGAGGGACGGCGCATTCCATTCGACGCCGGCGATTGGGTGTTCATTCCGGAGGGCCAGTTTCATCAGCATGTGAACAACGGCAACGAGCCGCTGTGGTTGATCTGGATGTATACGCCACCGGGAGAGTTGCCAAAAACCTAAAGCAGAAAGATGAAAGATAAAAGATGAATGATTTTGCATGATTAGGATTCATCTTTCATCTTTGAATTGAATTATGAAAGCTGCATTTCTTTATTCGCCCAAAAAAATTGAGATCGCCCAAGTAGATGCCCCGCTGCCCAGCGCAAGCCAGGTCAGCATTCAACCCATCCGCGTGGGCATTTGCGGCTCCGATGTTTCTTTGTTTATGGGACACCGAACTCCGGCGGCGTATCCACTCTTGCTTGGGCACGAGCTTGTCGGACGTATTACGGCAGTCGGCGAAGGCGTCACGCAATTCACGGTTGGACAACGTGTTATCGTAGAACCGAACTATCCTTGCGGCACTTGCGCCTTCTGTCGCGGGGGGCGCGGCAACATCTGTCCGAACAAAAAGAGTCCGGGCGTTACTATCCCAGGTTGCTTTGCGAACTCATTTGTCGCGCCCGCGGAATTCGTGTGGCGCATTCCGGATGAGGTCTCAGACGAAGATGCGGTTACGATCGAACCGCTCGCGGTTTCGCTCCACGCGTTGTGGCACTCCAAGGCGCAAATGGGTGACACGATCGCGGTGCTCGGTTGCGGTGCGACGGGATTACTTTTGATTCAAGCGGCAGTCGCACAAGGCATTCGCGTCATTGCCCATGACAAGTTTGCAGGCAAACTGGAAATGGCGCACGCGTTCGGCGCGGTTACTGCGAAGGACGGAGAGGTTGCCAAATTGTGGCAAGCTGAAAATGTGACGACCGTGTTTGAATGTGCGGGCGTGACGTCAACGGTTGAGCTGGCGTTGAGTGCTGCGCCGCGCGGCAGTCAAATCATGCTCGTCGGCTTGGCGAATGCGCCGGCGAGTTTCGTGCCGTTTCGTTTGGTGCGTGAGGGAATCCAGTTGAACAGCTCGATCATCTACCAGCATCCGTTGGATTTTGCGCGCGCGATTGCGCTGGTTGCGGGCGGCACGTTAAAACCCGCTCGGATCGTTACCGACACGCTACCCTTTGCCGAAATTGGGCGCGCACTCGAAATGGCGTCGAGTGGAGAATCGGGCAAAGTGCTTTTGAAGATGTAGAGTAGAGGCGTTGCCCGCTTCCCGAACGTCGCTACCAGAGGTTTTTCGTGGGTGATCTTCATTGGGAAACCAAGCTATCCTACACAACCGCAAATGGAATTCAAATTCGCGGCTATGATCTAGTCCGTTTGATCGGGACGGTGCCGTTTCCATCGGTTCTGTACTTGTTGTATACGGGGGAATTGCCGGAACCCAGCGTGGCAAAACTTGTTGATGCAATCATGGTGGCAAGCATCGACCATGGTCCCGGTGCGCCATCGGCATTAGCGGCACGCACGGCGGCTTCGGGCGGCGCTCCTCTCGGCGCGGCGGCGGCGGCGGGCTTGCTGACGATGGGGAAATATCACGGCGCCGCAGTTCAAGCTGCAATGGAAGCGATGCAGCAAGTGATTGAATTGTCGAAAGCCGATGGCGATCTGGATCGCGCCGCCGATGCGGTGGTCGCAAATTGGCGTCAAACCGGGCGTCGGCTGTCCGGCTTTGGGCATCGTCAACACAAGCACCAAGACCCTCGCTTGGCACGCTTGTTTGACCTCGCCCGCGAAGCGAATGTGCGCGGCAATTATCTGCAAGCGGCGCACGCGACTGAAAACGCACTGAAAAAAAGCACGGGCAGGGAATTGCCGATCAACATTGACGGGGCGATGGCGGCGATTTTGTGCGAGATCGGTTTTCCAGCGACTTTAGCGAATGCGGTATTTATGATCGCGCGCCTGACGGGTATTCTGGCGCACGCGCATGAGGAAATCACACAAATGCCACCGATGCGCCGAATTGATCCAGTCGATCATAGTTACAGCGGACCGCCCGAAAGAGAATTGCCAGATTCGCGGTAAAAGGAGAAACAATTCATATGCCACCCAGACCCATCACACCGGAAGAAAAAACATACGCGGATGAATTGTTGCGGCGCGCACGCGTCGCCCTAAAAGAAATCGAATGTTACGACCAAGCGCGCGTGGACCATCTCTGTCAAGCCATTGGCTGGGCAACCGCAAACGAAAAGACGTTCAAGCGCATCGCGCAGATGGGCGTGGACGAAAGCGGACTGGGAGACCGCGAAGGGCGCGTGGCGAAACGCTTCAAGATTATGGGCATCCTCCGCGATATTCTGCGGCAGCGGAGCGTTGGCATTATCGAAGAAATACCGGAGAAAGGCATTGTCAAGTACGGCAAGCCAATCGGCGTCGTCATCTCGCTGACTCCCACCACCAATCCGGAGCTCACACCCCCGGGGGTTGGGTTGTTCGCGCTCAAGTGTCGCGATGTCGTCATCTTTGCGCCCCACCCCCGGAGTAAGAACACCACCTTTGAAATGGTACGCACGATGCGCGAGACGCTCAAGCGTGAAGGTGTGCCACCGGATGTGTTTCAGTGCGTCGAGAAACCGAGTATTCCGCTTTCGCAATATTTAATGTCCATTGGTGATCTCGTGCAAGCAACCGGCGGCAAGGATATGGTGAAAGCGGCATACAGCAGCGGCACGCCCTCGCTCGGCGTCGGCGCGGGCAACTCAACGATGGTGATCGACGAGACTGCAAACATCGAGGAAGCGGCGCGCAACACCCGTATCAGCAAAACTTCTGATTTCGGTTCCGGCTGTTCCGCCGATGGGAACCTGGTAGTTGAAGCCAGCAGCTATGAGCGCTTTTTGGCGCAACTGATCAAGGAAGGCGGCTATCTCGTATCGCCGGAGGAGAAGCGAAAACTGCAAGCGGTGTTGTGGGATGCGGAAGGACATCGTACGCCGGACACCGTGGCGATTTCCACCCAACGCATCGCGGCACGCGCGGGGTTTGCAATCCCGGCGGACCGTACCTTTATTATCGTCACAGAAGACCACATCGGCAAAGAGTATCTCTTCTCCAGCGAAAAGCTATGCGTCGTGCTTGCCCTCTTCAAGTATAGCGGATTTGAAAACGCATTGGAAATGGTCAAGCAAATTTACGAGGTCGGCGGCAAGGGGCACTCGTGCGGCATCTATTCTTTCAACGATGAGCACGTTCACCAACTCGCATTGGCTGCGCCAGTGAGTAGAATGATGGTGCGTCAACCGCAATCGAAAGCGAACGCGGGCGCGTTCAATAACGGGATGCCGATGACCTCGAGTCTGGGCTGCGGCACCTGGGGCGGCAACAGCACTTCGGAAAACATTCACCTCAAGCACTATATGAACACCACCTGGGTCAGTCGCCCAATTTCCGAAGACCGTCCGTCGGAACAAGAATTGTTTGGCGAATTTTACAACACCGAGACTTTATGACCGAGAGAGGACATATGCTCAAGATCCTGCTGGTGCACGGACCGAACCTGAATCTGCTGGGCTGGCGCGAACCGGGGATTTACGGCACCGTCGGTTTCGACGAAATCAACGCGCGGATGAAAAAGGTGGCGGAAGAGCACGCCGCAGAACTGCGTGTGTTTCAGTCGAACAGCGAGGGCGCGCTCGTGGATGCAATTCACGACGCGCGTAATTGGGCGGATGGCATCCTCATCAATCCCGGCGCGTACTCGCACTATTCCATCGCGTTGCGCGATGCGTTATCGGCGGTCAAGTTGCCGACGATCGAGGTCCATTTGTCGAATATCCACGCGCGCGAAGAGTTTCGGCATCGACTTGTCCTGACGCCGGTTTGCGTCGGGATGATTTGCGGATTGGGCTGGCGCAGTTATTTGTATGGTCTTGAATCTCTGATCGCCATGCTCCAAGAGGAAAAGAAATCGGAAAATGCGATTGGTTACGATGATTAGTTTTGCCGGGTAGCCAAGTTCCTGATTTAGCGGTTATCCGATTCGGCTCGCCAGGTCCAGGTCGAGCGGGTCGAGCACCGGACACTCCGCACTGATCAACTCTGGCGTCTTCAAGCCGGCGCCGGTGTTGAACAGCACAACCTTTTCCTCAGGTGTGAGAAATCCATTTTCGATTAACTTCCGGTATCCCGCGTAGGTCGCCGCTCCCTCCGGCGCGGCGAAGATGCCTTCCGCGCGCGCGATGTCGTACATCGCCTGGACGATCTCTGCGTCCGAGACGGTGACGCCGGCGCCGCCGCTCGCGCGCATCGCGTCGAGCATCAAATAGTCGGCGATCGCGCCCGGCACGCGAATCCCCGGCGCGATAGTGTGTGCGTTCTGCCATAGGTCGGCGTGGCGCGCGCCGGCGTGGAACGCTTTCACGATGGGCGCGCAGCCCGCGGCTTGCACCGAGATCATCTTCGGACGCTTCGGTCCGATCCAGCCCAGCGCTTCCAGTTCCTCGAACGCCTTCCACATCCCGACGATGCCCGTGCCGCCGCCGGTTGGATAGAGAATCGCCTCCGGCAACTCCCAACTGAATTGCTCCGCTAGCTCGAACCCCATGGTCTTTTTGCCTTCCGCGCGGTACGGCTCTTTGAGCGTCGATCCGTCGAACCACCCGCGCGCTGCCGCGTGGTCGTGGACGATCTTGCCCGCGTCGTTGATCAGTCCTTGGACGAGGTAGACGTGCGCGCCGTAGACAAACCCTTCGCGCCGCATCAGCTCTGGCGTGTCCGCCGGCATGAAAACATAAATGTTCATCCCCGCGCGTGCGCCGTACGCGGCGAGCGCCGCGCCGGCGTTGCCCGCGGACGGCATGGCGATTGCTTGCACGCCGAGTTCTTTCGCTTTCGAGACCGCGGCAGAGAGTCCGCGCGCCTTGAAGCTGCCGGTTGGATTCAACCCTTCCTCTTTGATGTACAACTGCGTCGCGCCGTGCGGTTTGCCGAGCGCGCGCGCCGGCAGCAGCGGCGTGTAGCCCTCGCCGAGCGTGACGATGTTCTCTTCGGCGCGCACCGGCAGCAGCTCAAACCAGCGCCACATATTCCCGGCGCGCTTGAGCAAATCGTCGCGGCTGAAATTCTGGCGCGCCGCGGCGAGGTCGTAGCGCGCGTACAGCACCTTGCCGCACGCGGGGCAGGTGGTGTGAATCTCTTCGGCGGAATAGGTCTTGCCGCAATTCGTACATTCGAGGTGGCTCAAGTAACTTTTCAAACGGCTCCTTCCAGCAGCATCAAACGGTTTTCGCCTTTTCCTCCGGCGCTTTCAGCGCGCGGAAACTGCGATAGATCGCCAAATCGTACACGATCTTCAACCCGCCGGCGATAAAGAACGGCGCGCTGAGCAGCGGTCCGCCGAGCAACACGCCGGCAAGCGAGGGTGCGATCGCCGCGCCGATCGAACGCGCAATCGTCGTGACGCCGGACGCCGCCGAACGCTCGTCGGGATCGACTACCGCCATGGTGTACGATTGGCGCGTCGGCACGTCCATCTGCGAGATCGAAAAGCGCGCGAACAGGACGATGATCGCGAGCGGCAGGTTCGGCATCAGCGGCACGAGAATCAGCAGCAGGTTCGACGGAATGTGCGTGACCACCATCGTGTTGATCAAGCCGATCCGCGCGGCGATGCGCGCGGCGGACAGCGCCGAAATGCCCGCCAGAATGTTCGCGCCGAAGAAGATGCCGCCGAGGACGGCTGGCTCCACGCCAAAGCGGACTTGAAACCAATACGCGATCAATGATTGGACGATGAAACCGCCCGCGAACGCGTCGAGCGCGAACAGCGCGCTGAGTCTCAGAACGATGCCGCGCGATCGATGCAGTCCCAATGTCTTCGGCAAAGACGTTGCATACGCCGTCTCGACATTCCGCGACAAGCGGCTGAACATCAGCGCGAGGACGATCCCGATTGCGGCGTACCCCAGCACGATGGCGCGGTAACTTTCCAGCGGCGTGCTGCCGGTGGCTTGCAATGCCTGCGCGAGCGCGCCGCCCACCAGCGCGCCGGTCGCGGTGGCGAATGAACCGACCAGGTTGTACCACGCGAACACGCGCGTGCGTTCCTTGTTCGGCACGATCTGCGTGAGCGCGGCTTGCTCGATCGACAAGAACGGTCCGATCTCATTGCCGCTGGGACTGACGACGCCGATGATCGCGGCGAGGACGAGCAGCGTGAAATTCTGGGTGACCGCGAAGACGACGCCGGCGAAGAGCATCAGCCCCGCGCCCAGGATCAGCATCCGCTGACGACCGACGCGATCCGCGGACGTGGTGATCCAGAGCGAAATGCCGGCATCGCCGATCAGCGTGAACGTCAGCAGGATGCCGATCTGCGTGGTGTCCAGTCCGACTTGTGTGAGGTAGAGCGCGAGCACGACCGAAAGAAAGCCGTAGGCGAACAGGCGCACGAGGCGCGTGCTGAAAAGAATTCGTCCATCGGGGGTGAGGAGATTGATGAATCCAAGCGACGCGGCGATGTTCATGGTGTCTTCGCGACCTCCAGTCGGCACCACGCGTACAGCGCATCGTACAGCTCGAACTGGTGCAGGAGATTTTCTTCGTCATTGGGATAGCGCAAACTGAAGCCGACGGCAATTGCTTCCAAGCCGCGCGCGAGCGGATCGGTG
>JBBIJS010000013.1:0-23578 GCA_037445855.1 Chloroflexota bacterium
CGTACTTTCACTGCGGTTCTTCATAAAGAGGATGATCTCTATGTAGCAGAATGCCCGGAAGTCGGCACGGTCAGCCAAGGATACACGTTTGAGGAGGCAGTCGCGAATCTGAAAGAAGCAACCGAACTGTACTTGGAAGAGTTCCCTGTTTCTGAAATTGCGCGCCCCTGGGTGACGACTTTCGAGGCATCGTATGCCTAGATTGCGCCGTGTGTCTGGACAGGAAACCATTCGCGCGCTTGAGCGATTAGGTTTTGTTCAGATGCGGCAGCGCGGTAGTCATGTTGTTCTCAAAAAGCAGACACGGGAAGGCGAGGTCGGGTGTGTTGTGCCTCTTCATAAAGAATTGGCGAGTGGTACGTTGCGTGGAATTCTCAGACACAGTACATCACATATTCGGTGAGGAGCCAGCGCTCTCTAGCGCGCCAGCGTCAAAAACAAGCATTTTCCGTGACGTAGACGGCGTTAGAGAACGCCTTCTCCTCAAATCTGTGATGTACTGAGACAGGCGAAAGTGACAGTCGAAGAGTTCGAACGAGATTTGAAATAATCACGATGCCTGACAAGCGTTCGGTGGACGAACTTTCGCTCGAAGAACTCGAAGCGCTCGTCGAACAGCGGCGGCGCGTCGAACGCGCGCGGCAATTTGCCGAGAAACCAGACGGGCGGCGCTTCCGTCCCGTGACGGTGCTGCCGACGGAGAACGCGCCGGTTCCGTCGCCGGCTGACGGCGCGAAAAGAGTCAAGCGGCTGCGCGATCGCGTCCTACTGGCGGTCGAAGTGCTCGCCGTCGTGGGGCTGATCGCGATCATCATTGGATCGCTGACGAGCTTGCAATCGCTCAATCAAGAAGTGGCGCAAGCGCTCGGAGCGACGCCGAACGCGACGACGGTTGGCGCTGCCGGCGGCGCCGGACCTGAATTACCCGGCTCGTCGTTCCCGCCGGCGAATCAGCCCAGCGAATTGCCAGGCAGTTCGTTCCCGCCTGCACCCGCGCCGCCCGCGCTGGGGGTCCAATTGCAAGCCGTCGCCGCCATTCCCGTGCCGACGCCGGGACCGCGCTCGCCCACGCGCATCGTCATCCCGGGAATCAACATTGACTGGCCCGTCGTGGAAGGCGACTCGTGGGATGAATTGAAGCAAGGGATCGGACATCGCGTTGGCTCGGCGAATCCGGGCGAGCGCGGCAATCTCGTGCTCTCCGGGCACGACGACGTCTACGGCGAGCCATTCCGCGATTTGGAGAAACTCGACGCGGGCAAGGAAGTCCTGGTCTACGCGGGCGGAACTTCGTTTCGCTATATCATCAAAGCCCGCCGCATCGTTGCGCCGAATGAATTGAGCGTTCTGGCGTCGTCGAAGAATCCGATCGTGACCTTGATTACTTGCACGCCGTACCGCGTGGATACGAATCGCCTGATTCTGATCGGAGAACTAGCGCCGTAATAATTTCAAATTGTCTATTCGCACCAATCAAAGATCATCAATCTGCAATCAACCAGGAGGAACCATGCCCAAGAAAACCCGCAAGATGAAACAGCGCGCGGCAGAACGCCGCGGAACGCTGAACGCTGGAATGCCGGAGCGTGCGGAAATCTCGCCCACCGAGTCTGCCGGCGGCGCGCCGCGCCCGCGCACTGATTTTAGCGCCAGCCGCGCCGTTTCCGCGATTACCTTCGATTACTCGTACATCTATGCCGATTTGAAGCGGATTGCCGTGTTTGCCGTTTTCTTCTTCGCGGTGTTGATCGCGCTATCGTTCGTAATCAAGTAGAGGGTTTGCGCGCGGTCAAACAAAAATGCGGAGCCATTTCGTGGCTCCGCATTCTAATTCTCAGTTTGATTTGATCCTATTCATCGGCCGCCGGATCGCGGCGCAAATGAACTTGAGGGAAGCCGATCACGCCGCGTAGTCCCAGGTCAAGCCCCAGATGGACGAGCAAACAGTACCACGTATTCTGAGTGAGGATGAAGACCACCGCGCTGATGATGGCAACGCTGCCGGTCCACAGCGGCGCGTCCGCGCGCGTAATGTCCCGCGCGTTTGCGCGGACGACCGGATTGCTCCACCCCTCGATCCAAACCAGCGCCAACCCGAAGAAACTACCCCAGTAAAAATCGCCTAGCCAGAGGATCGGTCCGCTGCGATAGAACGCCCAATGCGCCTGCTGATAGATCACTTCGACGATGTGACGCGCCCAGTTCCATCCGCTCTCGTCGATGGCGTGTGGATGTTCCGCGCGCGCGTACGGTCGCCAGATCCAGATCGCCGCCGCGCCAGCGCCGAGCGCCAGCGCGCCAAACTCAACCGCGTGCCCTAGCCAGTTCAAGTTCCAGATGCCCAGCGCGCGGACGCTGTTGTATCCCAGCATCAACGTCGCCCAGGGCAGCGCCAGGTAGTACGCCCAGCGCGCTAGCTCGCCGAGCGCGCGCGGCAGCCAATGGCTAGATGCCCAACCGGTAAATCGTCCGATGCGCCCGGGGCGAGGCGTGCGATTAGAGTAGACCAGGTTCGCTGCCAGCGCGTACAGGGCAAGCGATGCGCCGATCACTCCGGCAAGCGCGGTGCGCGGCTCCAATGAATAGAGCAGATCGAGCAGGTTCACGGATTCGCCTCGGCGCTGGGCGCGGAGAGCGGCACGAGGAGCGTCACCCGCGTCCCGCTGCCCGGCGCCGAATCGATACGCAATTCGCCGCCAATCAACATCGCGCGGTCGCGCATATTCTGCAATCCTAGACTCGCGCGGTTTTCGTACGAGCCGAGGACTTGGTCGACGTCGAATCCGGGTCCCTCGTCTCGGATGGTTGCTACCAGGGTATGGTCGCGTTTGACCATGGTCACATGGATCGGCGCTTTGCGCGCGTGTTTGCGCGCGTTCGTGACCGCTTCGTCGATGATGGCGAAGACCGTCGCCGCCACATTCATATCCAGCTCGCTGCCGAAATTGCCGGGCTCGACCTGGATGGCGAGCTTCTCGGTATCGCGCAGGCGTTCGCCGTACTGTTGCAGCGCGGCGGAGAGTCCCTTGGTCTCCAGCGCCAACGGGCGCAGCGTGAAGAGCGCCGTGCGAATTTCCTTGACGGTCTGCTGCGCGGTCGCGCGCGCCTTATCGAGTTCCTTCCTTACCTCGCCGGGATTCTTGTCGAGCAGTTGTTGAATATAGTCCAACTGCATCACCAGCCCCGCGATTTTCTGGGTGGGACCATCGTGCAGATCGCGCGCGAGTTTCTGCCGCATCTCGTTCTCGTTGTGGATGATCATGTCTTGCTCCATCCGCGTCGAGTGATAGAGCTTGGCGTTCTGGAAGGCGATGCCGGCTTGGCTGGTGAAAGCGCGCATCAGGTCAAGATGCTGTGACGAGGGGCTACGCGGCGCGGGGCTTGCCAGCACGACGACGCCGTACTGTTCCATCCCGGCTTGCAGCGGATAGCAGACTCCGCTGTGACATCGTTGCAGCGCGCCGAACACGGACAGTTCGGGGTCGTTCCGCACATCGTCGAAGACAACGGCGGCGCCGGTCTTGAGCGTCTCGGCAACAATTCCGCTTTTGCCGGCGACGATTTGCGCGGCATCGCGGCTTTCCAGGTGGCGCGCCGCCGCGACGCGCATTTTCTGGGCGGGGTTCTGCTCATCGAAAAAGAGCGCGATCCCGACGGGTGATCCGTCTTCGCGGCGCGTTTCGGGAAGACCCGCGATGCCGGCTTCCAACATTCCTTCCAGAACCGCTTTGTAGCTGGTGGTCAGATTGAGAACATCGGTTGAGCGATAAAGCAATTTCGCGCCCGCCATCGCGCCGCGCAGTTCGAAGAGCTCGCCGGCGGCTTGACTCACCGCCGCGTCCTTTTCGTGTTGGGTGAGATACCCGATCAAGGTGTTCAACGCCAGCATCGCCGCTCCGATCACCGCGGCAGTCGCCCAGTCCGCGTTTGCCGGATGATCGCCGGGCAAAAGTGCATGCACCCCCAGCGAAAGGGTGAGCAACCCAGCGGTCGCAAATCCGGCGAGCGCGCCAAACCGGATCGCGCCGACCAGCGCCGGGAAGATTGAGAAGAGCGCAAAGTCGGCGGAAGTGGAGGAGACCAGATACGGCAGCATTCCGAAGAGCAAAATGTCAAAGCCCAAGCTGACCGTGGAGAGCCAACCCGGGAATTTCTTGGCGAGCAAGAGCAGCCCAAGTAGGAGGTTGATCAAGGCGACGACGATGAACCACGCCCACAACGCGGTTGGAAACGCCAAACTGCCGGCGCCGACCCAAGCGACCAGGAAAGCCAACAGCCAGGCGAGCCACCGCACACGAAACAGCACGAGATCGACGCGGGGGGGAGATGTTCTTTGAGGCGTGTTCGCCAGGTCAACCAACGAGTGACCTCCGGAGAGTGGGCGATCGGAATCATCGCCGAGTCAGTCACGCTAAAGGACCGAGTACAAAGAACCGCGGCAGTGCGCCGCGGTTTGTGCGAGTGTGGGCGGTATAGGACTCGAACCTATGACCTCGCGGATGTGAACCGCGCGCTCTAACCAACTGAGCCAACCGCCCAATGGCAAAAAGATTATAGCACGCCCCGGCGCAAATTGCAAATTGCAATTTTGCGGCGGTCGTGGTATTATTTTTCCGTCACCGCGGCATGATCCAAAGGAGTGCGATGCAAGATCGATATTACATCATTGCGATTATTGTGATCCTGGCAGTGTGTTGTCTGGGTGGATACGTCGCGCTGTCGGGCTATCTCAACAACAATTCACCTTCGCTGGCGTTTCTCACCCCGGGCGCGGCGGCGACGCCTCTGGTCGTCATCGTGAATACAGATACCCCAGGTCCGGCGAAATCTGCTACGCCAGTGGTGGGCGCGCCGACTGCCGCTCCGGTCCCGTCGCCGCTGGGAGCATTCCAGACGATTGCCGCCGAAACCACGCAAGGACCTCCAACACCGACCGGCGCGCGACCTGCCGCGCCGCCCACGGTGACGCCGGCGGCTGTGCCCGCGACGTCCTCCTGCGTCGGCTTTGCGTTTTGTCCCAAGAGCGGTCCGCCGGACTATGTTTTGGGTGTGGGCGGCGACCCGTGTCGACAGAATTATATCTGGGGACGCGTGGTCGACAAAAACGGCAACGGTTTGCCCAACATCACAATCCGGTACAAGCTCATTTCCACGGGCGATGTGACTGACGCGCTCACCAAGTCGCCGCCAGACCCAGCCGGCGCGTACAATATTCCCACCGGTCAGCCCGGCAGCATCTGGCTTGTGTGGATTGCCGATGGCAGCAATCAGCTCAGTCCGCAGGCGTCGATTACGACGCGAGCGTATCCCGGCTCGGGTGACTGTCCGACCCGGCTGGATTTCGTTCAGAAATAAAAAACAAACCGAGAGGTAATTCCTCTCGGTCTGTTTTTTCTATTTAGCCATCGCTTTCAATCGAACGTACGCGCCGCGCGGGGTACCGTCCGGCTGGTCAATCGCCCACCAGTATTCCTCCGTATCCTTCGTCCAGTCCGGATTCGCCATGTAGATCACGAACATCGCGCCGATCCAGGGCGCCCAATTCTTCTTGGCGTACTGGAACGCGCCGACGATGTACGCCGCTTGCGTTTGCTCGTCCACGCGGAACCACGAGTACGCCGGATGGACGGTATCCAGCGTCCAGCCGAATTCCAGGATCACGATCTGTTTGGCGCTGTCGCCGTGGGCGACCATGATCTTGCGGATGTCTTCGACATGGCGGAACGAATAGATGCGTCCCGCCGCGCCTTCGCCGTGATTGTAGGCGGGATTGCGCGCAACGTCGTCCGGACTCGTCTCAGGCGGCGCTTTGAATCCCGGGGCGTGCACGCCCAGCGCGTCAAAATACCCGGTCGAATTGTTTTTCATTGCGCTGTACATTTGCTCGACGAAGGTGGCATCGGGCATCGCCGCGTTATTGCTTTGCGTCGTCGGGGTCAGCCCGGCGCTGACGACCATCGCATTGGGATCGATCGATTTGATCTTGGCGTACGAGGCTTTCAACAGCGCGAGGTAGGCGGTTGGGCTGGGCGGCTGGCTGCACCACTCGCGCGCGAGGTTTGGCTCGTTCCAAATCTCGTACGCGCGGATGCGTCCCTTGTAGCGCGTGACGAAGGCGGTGAGAAAGTCGAGCCAGTCTTGCATGTTCTTGGCGGGACCCATTGTCTTGTTGGCGGCGCTGAAGCAGCCGGGCGCTGCCCAATCGGGCGCGTTGTCCACGCGCGCGAGAATGTCAATCCCCTTGGCGTTCGAAAGGTTCACGGCTTGATCGGCATTGTCCCAGATGAACTTGCCTTTGCCGGCGCCCTCGATGTCGCGCCAGGCGAATTGCTGCTTGACCCAGGTTAAGCCGGCGTCCCGCATCAATCCCAGGTCGCGGTCCGCGGTTTCGGGTCGCCACCACAAGAACGCCTGCGCGCCGTACTCCGGTGAATTCATTTTGAGCGGCTTGATCGGGATCGGAGTTGGGGTCGGCACAAGCGTTGCGGCTTGAGACGCTTTTTTGGTGGGCGCGGCTGTCCCGCTATTCAGAGCCGCAACTGTCGGCGGCTGGGTGGGCACGGGCGCTGGCACCAGCGCCGAGCAGCCCATCGCGACCAGCATCAGGCAACCGAAACACGCGGTAACAAAAATTCTTCGCATCAAACACCTGTCGAAAGAGATTCTCGGCGTCGAGTGGCTGCCATTATAACACGCGCTTCATTCGCGAACAAATTCCGGCGTCGGCGCGTCGGCGCGTCGGCGAGATACGCGGGACGCAGCTGTGGACGCGTGCTGCGCGCGCGCGTTGACGGCGAGGGTTTGTGCGAGGGACAGCCCGGAAGTAAAGAGCAAGCCAGCGCAAAAGACCAGCGCGTACGCGGCAATGCCCCAGTTGTTTTGCGACGCCGCGAAAATCGCTGTAGCCAGATTGTAGAGCGCGAAGGCGACTTCGAAGAACACGATCGAGTCCAGCCGCAGTTGGTAGCGCCGCCCGGTCCACGCGTCGCGTTTGTCCGCGATCCCAAATTTGGGCGTGCGCTCAAAAATATCGTTTCGCCGCAGAAAGATTTGCAGCGCGGCGCGCACCGTGTTCAGGATCATGCCCGCGCCCAGCGCCGTAAGGAGCAGCGCGGCGGGCAGAACACTTTGCCATCGTCGCTCGAGCTGTTGTTGAGCGACCAGGGTCAGCAGCAACGGCGCGAAGGTCGTCAGATTGAAAACGAGCGCGACGAGGAAGAAGCCGTGGAGCGCTGGAAATCGCTCCGGCAAAATGACCAGCGCCGGAAACAAGAGCGCGAGCAGGAACATGAGAATGTGAATGCCGTAGCCGGTCAGATGAATCGTCGCGGCGAGTTTCTGCGGCAGACCGAGATCGGTTTTCCAAATGGTCGGAATGAACTTGAGGGCGCATTCCAAACTGCCGCGCGCCCAGCGCTGCTGTTGGCGGCGGTACGCGCTCAGGGTGACCGGCAGCTCCGCCGGCACAACGACCTCGCGCAGGTACAGCGCGTGCCAGCCGCGCAGGAACGCGCGATACGATAGGTCGAGGTCTTCCGTCAGTGTGTCGGACCTCCAGCCGCCGGCATCTTCCAGTGCGGCGCGCCGCCAGACCCCGGCGGTGCCGCTGAAATTGAACCAATAGCCGGCGCTCCAGCGCGCGAATTGTTCCACCATAAAGTGCGCGTCGATAATGAGGGATTGCAGACGAGTGAGCAGCGAGTACTCCCGATTGACGTGCCCCCAGCGCGCCTGGATGAAGGCGAGGCGCGCGTCGGCGAAATAGGGCAGCGTGCGCGTGAGAAAATCGCGTGGTGGAATAAAATCCGCGTCGAAGATGGCGATGAACTCGCCGCGCGCGTGCGCCATTCCGTGCGCTAGCGCGCCGGCTTTGAACCCGGCGCGATCGGCGCGGCGCAGTTGCGCGATGGCGCAGCCGTTGGCGTGCAGCCGCTCGACCAGCGCGCGGACGATCTCGGCGGTCTCATCGGTTGAGTCATCCAGGACTTGGATCTCCAAGCGGTCTGCCGGATAATCGAGGCGCGCGACCGCGTTGATCAATCGTTCCGCCACATACAGCTCGTTGTAGATGGGCAGCTGAACGGTGACGCGCGGCAAGCGGATCAGCGCGGGCGGCGGTACGAACGTGCCGCGTTTGCGCCGGGCGAGAACAGTCAGGTAGAAAAAATTCATGCCGTAAACGAACAGCAGCGCGACGACGGCAAAATATAAGAATGCGACGACGCTGAGAATCAGGTCAAACATATATTGCTCCCGAAAGTGAATTTGAGTACACCGCGCTCCACAATCCCCAGACCAGCCATTGCCACAATCGACCCGGCGTCAGCAGCCATGTGTAGTAATCGAAAAAACCGACGAGCGTCACCGCCAGCAAAATGCCGGAGATGCCGATCAGCGCCGGCGACCAGGTGAGGCGGCGGCGATTCAGCCACAGCGCGATCCACGGCGCGAGTAGCGCGGTGAAATAGAACAGCGCGCCAGCGATGCCGGTTTCGGCAGCCACGTCGAGCAGAACGAGATGCGCCGGCTGATAGTCGAAAGGAAAACCGGGATACGCCGTGCGCATCGCCAGCGGAACGGCGCCCAAGCCGGTTCCCCAAATGGGGTGCGCTTGAAATACCGCGAACGTCGCCGCGTAAAGCGAATTGCGTTCGGCGACGGCGCGGTTCTCGCCGGTGAACATCGACGGCTCGTTGGGATTCAGACGCGCGTCGAGGTAGCCGGCATTTTGCCACGCGAACGGCGCGACGAAAAGCATTGCCGCGGCGATGAGCGCGAGCCACTTCGTCGCCGTGCGCGTCTGGCGCGTCACCAGCAGCAAGACGATGGTCAGCGTCGCACCCGCGCCGAGCGCGAGCCATGCGGCGCGCGAAAAGGTCAGCAGCAGCCCAAGCGCGCCCAGTCCGAAGAGAGCGACGACGGGAATGCGCCATTCGCTTTGCGCGTTGACGTACCAAAGCGCAACCAACAGCAGCGCAAACGCGAGACTGCCGCCGAGAATATTCGGGTGATCGGTCAAGCCGTACGCGCGCAGTGAAATCGCCGTGCCGGACCAGACGGTGCTGATGCCGCGCCACGCCGGATCGAGCAAGAGTTCGCCGAACTGCGGCAAACCGAGCGAATGTTGCTGCAACGCCTGACCGATGCCCACCGCGGCTTGAATGAAGACCTGAAGCGCGATCGGCAAAATGATTTCGCCGCTGGATTTAATTTCGTTCACGATAAATAAGTACATTCCGAAAAGGAGCAGCAAGCGAATGGAATGGTAGATGGAAAGGTCGCGGTCGACGGAAAAGAAAACGCTGACAAACCCCGCGGCGGTGACGCCGACGATTGGAAGCGTTAGGAAGCGCGGTGCGAGTCTCATCCGTCGCGGCGCGAGGAACAGCGCCGCGAGCCACACCGCGAGCGTCGCGGCGAGAAACACGTCGCTCGCGAAGATTTGGAAATCAGTATAGTCGGCAAATAAAGGCGGCAGCGGACGTGGGAGCAGCGTGACGCGCGCGCGAAATGGGATCAAGAAAACCGTGAGCGCGAAAGAAATACGCGCCAGCGCGCGAAGGATGCGCGATAAAGTGGATCGGTTCATTGGGTTAGCGCCGGCGGATGAGATCGAGCAGCGCGAATTGCGCGCGGGTGCGCTTGCCCAGCCGCTTGTGCCGCGACAAATATGCGTGGTTGCTCTTTTTCGTTTCGAGTTCCGCCAGCCAATCCCAACGGACATCTTCTTTTCGGCACAGCACAATTTCATCGCCGGGCACTCCATCGATCACATTTGCCTCGATCGGCAACGCGGCTTTGCCGAAAGAAACGATCGGCGCGCGCACGCGGCGCGTGGTGAGAACATATGGCGCGTGCAGATGCCGCGGCGACTTGGTCGCGTTGAGATCGACGATGTATGCGTACCCGCGCAGCGCGTCGGTCAACCGATCCAGCCGGTCGGGTTGGATCTCCAGGAAGGAATCGTAGACGGCAAACGAATCGTCTAGCGGCTTGAAGATGAAGCAATTCTTTGCGCGCTGCAACGG
The DNA here is from genome assembly GCA_037445855.1 of Chloroflexota bacterium. GTDB lineage: Bacteria > Chloroflexota > Anaerolineae > UBA4142 > UBA4142 > DAIDTM01. The sequence continues at coordinate 10,029 of JBBIJS010000013.1, forward strand.
CGTTTGGAAAAATGCGGTGGCGCGCTCGAAATGCGTGCCGGCATCGCCCACGCCGGTGGTCAGCGAGACACGCGGATAAACGTAATAACGATCGGTTTCGACGACGTACTGGGTCATCACCGGAAACCAGTCCGCGGCGTCGAAATGCAAAAACATTTCGTGGACGTTGTCGGTTCGCGACAGTGTTCGGTCGCCCGCCGCGCGCCAATCGGTAAACCGCGCCCACTGCGCCGCGCTCCATGCCTGTCCCTGCGTGTACGGAACTTGAATGAAGAACGCGTCCGCGTCATCGGACAGCGGCGTGAACGGATAATGAGTGTAGCCATTGAACCAGAGCGCGTAGAGCGAAATACCGGCGATGCGATCATCGCGGTCGTAGCAAGTCAACGCCTGCGATGCGTATTTATAAAAGTCGGGTGAGACTGCCAGATCATCCTCCAGAAAAATAACCGAGCCGTACTCCTGCGCGAGTCCGCCGCCATAAAACACATGCTGCACTAGCCCCAGATGTTCCGCGTGCTCGATCACTCGCTTCGGACCAAACCGCCATTCAAATCTCTCCGCAAGTTCGACGACCTCCCGGTTCAGGCGGTCATTGCCGCGATCAATCGAAATCACCAGCGGCGCTTTCGTTGGATAATCGGCTTTATCGACAGACGCGAGCAGCCGCGCGAGCGAGTGCGGGCGATTGAACGCGCTGATGACGATGGCTGGATTCATTGCGATTACACCTTTTGCAGCGCGGTCACTGCGGCGTCGAATAGATTCTGCAAGCCGCGCTCCGCCGCGCGCGCGTCGAAATCGAGCCGCCAGCGCGTGCCGTCGAATGAGTCGCCGATGACGAACGCCGCGCCGACTGGAATTTGCAAGCGCTGACCGACGGCGAAGAGCGCGGCGGCTTCCATCTCGACCGTCCGGACGCCTTCGCGCCGGTACTGTTCCATCTCGCCGCGCGTCTCGCGATAGGGCGCGTCGATACTCCAGCTCGCGCCTATCGTGTACGTCTGTCCGCGTGTGTGCAGCGCGCCGCACAGCGCGGCGACAATGGATGCGTCGGCAACCGCATACTGGCTTGCCGGCAAATAGTGATGTGACGTGCCCTCGTCGCGGATCGCGCGGTCGCACACGACGAGATCGCCGGCGCGCAGATCGGGCTGCAATCCGCCGGCGAGACCGAGGGCGGCAAAGCGGCGGACGCCGAACGCGGCGAGTTCCTCGGTCAGCGCGGCGACGACCGGCGCGCCGATTCCGAAATGACTGGCGACCGCGATGCGCCCGCGCGTTTTTGTCAGCAGATGGAGATCGCCGAAAAAGCCATTCACCTTTTTTGCCGCGTAGTGTTTGACTGCGTAGCGAGCCAGCGCGGGCTGGAAGCAAAAGATGACCGTCTCAGGCGGCGAAAAGTTGAGTCCGCTGCGCGTAATTTGGCGATGCGCTACCACATCGGCGGCGGTGAAAACTGGCGCGCGATCGAATTTGTTTTCAGAGTTAGGAAAAGTCATTTTCTCAACGCGAAGAATAGTGCGGCTTGCGTCCATTCGCTGGCGACCGATGCCCAGCACGCGCCGATCAACCCGAACGCCGGAACGAGAACGACGTACATCGCCGCGGACACGCCCACCCCGATCAAGTTGCCGAAGACGACGCGCCGCTCGCGGCGCGTGGCGATCAATTCCAACGTGACGGTCGCGGTGAACGCGTAGGGAATTAATCCCCAGATGAGAAGGGACAGCGCGCTCGCGGATGGCGCAAAGCGCGCGCCGTAAATGAGAGCGATCAGCGGCGGCGCGGCAAAGGTGATGCCGAGCGCGGCGAGCGCGCCGAACGCAAGCGACAGAATAAGCGGCGCGCGAACAAGTTGTTTGTCGAACGACCAGCGTGACATGAGCGGAAACAGTGCGCCCAGCAGCGCTTGCGGCGCGAGCTGGAGCGCCGCGACGATGCGCGCGGCGGCGGAGAACCAGCCGGTCACGCTATCGCCGGCGAGCGCGGGCAGCACGACCAAGCCGAGGCGTTGGTAGATCACGCCGAACGCGACGAGCGCGGCAAGCGGCAGCGCAGTTCGCGCGATCGAAATCATTTCGCCGCGCGTGACGCGCAAGGGAAACGCCATGCCGGGAATGAGCCAAAAGCAAAGCGCCGCCGCGAAAAGCGCGCTGGCGATTTGGCTGAGCGCCAAAAACGAAATCAGAGTCGTCAGATCGGCGGCGCGGCTGAACGCGATCCACGCGGCGAGGATTTGCAGCAGCGCGGTGATGACGTTGAGCGCAAGAAACGCGTCCATTCGCTCGAACGCGCGCAGGATCGCGCTGAAGATGGTGTAGAGCGCCAGCGGGATGAGCGTGAGCGCGTAGAGCCGCAGCGCGAACGCGGTTTCGGTTTGATCGGCGGCGATAAACACTGCCGCGATGAACACTCCCGAAAGCGCGAGTTGAATCCACAACGCGGCGGGGACAAGCGCGGTGGCAGCGGTGCGCGTCCGCGCGATTTCGCGGATGAGCAGCGTGTCCATCCCGAAGGTCGTGATCATATTGCCGATGAAAACGATCGAGGCAATGAACGCGTACTGTCCGAGTCCGGCTTCGCCCAACCGGCGCGCGACGAGCGCGGTGAAGACCAGCGTCAAACCCTGGCTCGCGACGCGGGCGAGCAAGAGCCAGAGCGAATTGACACCGACGCGCCGCACGGGCAATTGGGTTTCTAATCTGGCGGGCATAGTTAGCGCAGTGATTTTCGCCTTCAACCCGACCCTCCCGCGACGCGCGCGCCGATGATCAGCACGAACTGCGCCGGCTCGCGGCGTGCGCGGACGCGCGCGAGCCACTGCCGCATCGTCCAGCGCCAGCCATACGCGGGGCGGATCAAGCGCCACTCCGTTTGGGTTGATGCCGCGAGCGCGTCGAGTCGCTCGAAGGTCAAAAAGCCCTCGCTGGCAATCGCGTCGGAAGGAAAGCCGTACGCACGCTCGAATTGTCCCTGACGCTCGCGCAGCATTTGTTTTCCGCTCGCGGCGTTCGAGTAGACCGGTGAATCAAGGATGGCGATGCGCCCGCTTGGCTTGACGACGCGCCACGCTTCGGCGAGCGATGTTGCGTAGTCCGCCGAATAATGGAACGCTGAATTGAAAATCGCGACATCGACCTGATGCTCCGTCAGCGGCAGATGGTCGAACTCGGCTTGGATGGGCGTGAAACGCGCGGCGTAATGAACGTGCGCGCCCAAGCCGTCGGCTGGATTCGTCAGCAAATCGACCGCGCCAACGGCGTGTCCACGTTTTGCCAGCTGGTGCGACAGCCAGCCATTTCCCGCGCCGAGATCGAGAAGCTTGAGCGATCGTTTGTCATTTCGAGGGAGCGCAGCGGCTGAGAAATCCTGATCTTTCGCAGCGAGATTTCTCGCGGTGCTCGAAATGACAGGATGGTTTGACTCTAGCGGCGTGATTAGATTCGTAATCAGCGCGCGAAAACTCGCGGCGCGGATTCGCCAGGCGCTCGCCATTCGTCCGGTGAGATCGACCAACGGCAGCGCGCGGTAGTACGCCGAGTCGCGGCTGCCGCGTCCCTCGGCGCGGCGGATCGTCTCGTACTCTTTCACGAATCGTTCGTAGTACGCGACGCGCTCGGGACGCATCAAACGCCAGATGCCGTCGATCTGGCAGAAGGTCGTCGCGTCGCTGGGACAGCGCAGCTCGCGCGTTGAAATCGTTTCAAGCGGTGACTTGCAAATGGGGCAGGCAAGCTCGAAAGGCGCGTTCATCGCGCGGCTCGTGGCGCATAGCGCAGCGTGATGGTGAAAAAGTCGCCCCATTCGCGGAAAGGTCGGCGGTCGGCGATCCGATCGTCGAGCGCGACGAGCAGCCGGTACAGACGCGGCAGGCGCACGGCGAAATTCTTGCGGTCCGCTGGCGGCGTCAGGACGGACAGACCCTGGATGCGGCGGAGTTCAAATTCGTCGCCAAAAGACGCGGCAACCTGGCGCGGCGTGAAATAGTACGTCATAAATCGGACGCCTTCGACATTGGCGAGCGCGCCGTGGCGCGACAGGCGGCGCGTCGCGGCGCGAATGTCACCGCGTAACAGCGCAGTGAAATCCCACAGACAAACCGGCGGCATAACGACCCAGGTGACGATTCCGCCGGGAACCAGCAGGCGCGGCAGCGCGCGTGTAACGATGCGTAAATCTGGGATGCAGTTCAATCCGCCAAAGTTCGAGAAAAGGCAATCGAATGGCTCTTGGTCGATCTGCTCCAGCGCGGTGAATGAACACTGCTGGACGCTGAGTCGGTCTTGCAAATTGTGCTGCGCAATCTTTTGCTCGATTCGTTCGATCATTCCCGGCGCGAGGTCGGTTGCGTGGACGCGGAACCCCTGCCGTGCGAGAAAGACCGCGTCGGCGCCGGTGCCGGCGTTGAGTTCCAGGATGCGCGCGCCGGGTTGGATGGACGCCATCACCTGGCGATAAACCTTCGCGCGCATCCGCGTCAGGTTGGCGTGGTCGCAGCCGAATTCATCATAGACCAGCGCCTTGCGCGAGAACGCTTCTGCGACATTTTGGAACGCGACGTTTGATGAGTTCATCGCGGCTAATCCATTCGCGATGTTGGCTGCGCGGCGGCATCGGGCGAGAGCGTCGCCGCGAGCACATGGGCGGGCTGACGCGACGCCAGCGCCAATAGTTCAAGTTCTGTGCGCGCGAGCAGCAGCGTGGCGAGATTGAGCGCCAGCCTGCCGAGCGCGTTCGCGCGATCGTCGCCGCGCCGCAGCGCGCGCCACGCTTTGTGCGCGCGAAATTCCTTGTGGACGACCGCGTGGAGTTTGCGATAGAACGCGGCGGAAAACGCGCCGCGGTACATCAGCGCGAGATCAGCGCTATCGACCCAGTTTTTCTTTTCGCCCAGTTCCGCCTTGACGCGCTCGTAGAATGGGGTACCGGGCAGCGGATACGAAACCGAAATGCCGATGTCGTCGGGCGCGCAGTCACGCACCATGCGCAGCGTCTGTTCAATGTCGGCGCGCGTTTCGCCGCGGTAGCCGAATTGCAAAAAGAAACCGACCGCGATGCCGGCGCGGTGCAGGCGCGCGGCGGCGGCGTAGATCTGCTCGACGCGCGTGCCTTTTTCCATCGCGTCCAGAATTTTTTGTGAGCCCGACTCGGCGCCGATCCAGACGGCGCGGCACCCCGCGCGCTGGAGCGCGGCGACGGTCGCCGCGGTGAGTAAATCGGCGCGGAGCAGGCACTTGAAGGGAAGCCGCGCGTTTTCCGCGTGCACCAAAGCGGCGAACCGTTCAACCCACCCCGGTTTCAATCCAAAGATGTCGTCGGCAAATTCGATCTGGTCGGGTTGATATGCTTCTGCGAGCGCCTGCATTTCCGTGATGACATTCTCCGGGCTACGGATGTTGTAGCGCTGTCCGTAGATCGGTTTGGCGCACCAGTTGCAGTGGTACGGGCAGCCGCGCGTGGTGACGAGGTTCATCGAAAAATAGCCGTGCCGCGCGCGCCACCGCTCGCGATAGCGCGGAATATCGACCAAGTCCCACGCGGGAAAGGGCAGGGTGTCCAAGTCGCGGACGAAACCGCGCGGCGGCGTGCGAGTGATCTTGCCGGCGGCGTCGCGAAAAGCCAGCCCGCGAATCTCGGCGAACGCGCGCGGCGCGCGAGCAGTCAACGCGCCGATCAATTCGCCCAGCGTGACTTCGCCTTCGCCGATGATGAGATAGTCCGCGCCGCGTTCAAAATATTCGGCAAGGTGGTCGGTCGCGTCGGAGCCAGACACGATCACGGTGCAGCCGCGTTGCTTTGCCGCGCGCATCATCTCGAACGCGGCTTGGCGCATCCGGAGCAGGCACATTTTGCTGAGATAATTGAAGCCGTCCTCGTAGAGAATAGCAAAACGCGGCTGGTGTTGATCGAGCGCAGATTCCCACTCGTTTTCCGATTGCGCGAGCATCGCGTCGAAGACGGCGACGGCGTAGCCGTGCGCGCGCAGGTAGCTCGCCGCGTACAGCGTGCCGAGCGGCGGATACGGCTGCATCGCGGCGTACAACTTTGGATCGAAGCGAAGATAGTACGATTGACCGAAGAGAACCGGTGGCATCAAAACCTCGATGACCAATGAGCAAATGAGCAAATGAACAAATGACAAATGAGCAAATGAGCAAATGACAAATGAGCAAATGACTATCCGCGATTTGTCATTTGTCATTCTCCATTTGTAATTGCTTGATCCGTTCGTTAAATTCGTTCAGCACGCGGCGACCGTGCCCGTTGAAAAAGCCGCGGCAGACATCTGTGGAGAACGTCACGCTGTCGGCATCGACGGGAATCCGCGCGGTGAGCTTGTCGATCTTGCGCGTCATCTCCCAATGTTCGATGCGATTTCCCAGCGCGCCGCCGAGTGCGCGCTCCGCCGCGCGTTTCGCGAGCGCGCCCAGATGGCTCAGCGGCGCTTCAGGAGGCAGCGCGTCGGCTCGATCGGCATTGGGCAAAAAATCGGTTGCCCACTGGTTCATTCGGCGGAACTGGCGATAGATCATTACGCCGTAAAGCGGAATCATCTGGACGACTTCGTGCGCGGTGTAAAGCGTTTCATCCGGTATCTTGAGCGCGTCCTCGGTCAGCAGAAAATTGGGGCAGAGCTGATCGCCGCGGAGACGCGCGAGATGGACGAGTGCGACCGCCAGCCCGCGCACCAACCACAAGCGCCCCGGCGCGGTGACGATCATATAGTCGATGTCGTTGTCGCGCGCGTTCTCCATCGCCAAACCGCCGGTGAGCGCGATCATGCGGACGAACGGAAAGTGCGCGATCACGCGCGCGTAGAATCGCGCGCGCGGCAGCTGTCGTTGCGCCGCCGCGCGCCAACGCGCGCGCGCGGCGACGACGGCTTGCCGCTGCGGCAACGCCAGAAAGCCATCGATACGCGCTACGCTCCCGTTGATGCGGGCAGGCTCGTCCAGCGCGCGGTCGATGTCGTCGCGGGACGCGCGTGCGTCAATTAGAAACCGAAAGACCTCTTCGCGCGTCAACGCATAGTCGAAGAGGTCTGCGTAATTCAAGGTCTTGAGGATGGCGATGGCAATTGGGTCGGGCATCTCACACCTTTGGTCTGCAAGGGTCTCACGCGATGATACGGATTCCTCGGCGCGTAGGTTTTCAAATCGATGCGATTATACTGATTCACCAACGCTTTGACAATCCCCTCCGATGCTTTTATAATTCGCCGCAAATTGGAAAAGGAGTCGAATGATTCTCGAAACTCTGGTGGTGGGACCGCTGGCGGTCAACTGTTATCTGGTGGGCGACGAAAACACCCGCGAGGGAATCGTCATCGATCCCGGCGGCGACCCGCGCAAAATCATCGACGCGATCAAAGCGGCTCAGCTCCGCGTCGTCGCGATCGTCAATACGCACGCGCATTTCGATCACGTCGGCGCGCTCACCGAGATACGCGACTTTACCGGCGCGCCGTTCATGCTCCACGCGGACGAGACGCCGATTCTTGCCGGCGCGCAGATGAGCGCGGCGATGTTCGGGATGAGCATTGCCCAGCCCAAACCCGCCGACCACCTGCTGCGCGACGGCGACGTGGTGAGCGCAGGGTCGGTCACGCTCAAGGTACTTTACACGCCGGGGCACACGCCGGGCGGAATCTGTTTGCTGGAGGGAAAGTGCGTTTTTGTCGGCGACACATTGTTCCAGGGCAGCATCGGGCGCACCGATTTTCCCGGCGGCGATTATGGGACGCTGATGGGATCGATCCGCGACAAGCTGCTACCGCTGCCGGATGAAACGCGCGTTTATGCCGGACACGGCGCGGCGACGACTCTGGGCGAAGAGAAACGCTTCAATCCGTTCTTGCGCCCGCTCATCACCGGACAATGGACCGTATAATGCGGATCACGCCGGCTAAGACTGCCGCCTCCGAAAGGGAGCGGCAGTTTTGTTTGGACGGAGCGTTCGGAAAAGGAATATATGTTCAGTATTGACTAAACTTACTAAATACGCTATAATGCCAAAGTCCAAGTGATTTGTTGATGCAGGAGCAGAGATGGAAAAAGAGCAGCGATGGTTTCAGGAAAAGCACTTTATCGAAGACGTGGGGTTGCTGCTTGAGCAGGGCGGTCTGCCGCGCATGGCGGGTCGGATCATGGGATTACTTTTGATCTGTAATCCGCCGTATCAGTCGCCGAGCGAACTGGCGGAAACGCTGCACGCCAGTAAAGGTTCGATCAGCACGATGACACGGCTCCTCGTCGAAATGGGGCTGATCGAACGCATCGCGGTGCCGGAGCGCCGGCGGGATTATTTTCGCATCAAGCCGGGCGCGTGGTCGCAGATCATCATGTTCGAGGTTTCGGAAGTCACGACGGGGCGGCAGCTGGCGGAGCGCGGCTTGGCGCTGGTGGAAAGCCAGCCGCCCGAATTACAGGGACGACTGAAGGAAGCGCGTGACTTGTATGTCTTTCTCGAGCGCGAGTACCCGCTTTTGATCGAGCGGTGGGAGAAAGAACGCGAAAAGAACGCAGGTAAAAAGAAGAAATGAAATGATTCTCAAGAACCTCTTGCGCCGCAAGACGCGCACGTTGCTGACTCTCCTCGGCATCGCGATTGGTGTGGCGGCAGTCGTTGCGCTGGGCGGCTTTGCCGAAGGATACATCAACGCGTACGGCACGATCCTGACGTCGAGCGGCGCGGATGTGATCGTCACGCAGAGCGACGCGGCGGATATTCTTTTTTCGGCGGTTGACGACAGTATCGGAGCGCAGATCGCCGCGCTGCCGGGCGTCAAGCAAATCTCCGGCGTGCTGATGGGCATGGTGACCACGCCGGATGTGCCGTACTTTATCATCCTTGGGCTCGACCCCAAAGAATTTGGGATGCGCCACTTTAAGGTCGTCGCGGGTCAGCCGATTGCCGGCGCGCGCCAGATGCTGCTCGGTCGGATCGCGCAGCGCAACTTTCACAAAATGGTCGGCGACTATTACAAGGTGCAGGATGTCTCTTTCAAGATCGTCGGCGTCTACGAAACCGGGCAAAATGTCGAAGACAATGGCGCGGTCATTTCGCTGCGAGACGCGCAAGAGATCTTCAAGAAACCAAATCAGGTCGCGTATTATCAGATCCAAGTTCAGCGCCCGGAGCAAGTTCCCGTCGTGATGAGTCAAGTGGAACGACGCTTCCCCAAACTGACTGCCTCACGCTCCGCCAACTATATGGACAATCAGCAGGAGACGATGATGCTCCGCGCGATGGGCTGGTTCATCGGCTTGCTGGCGGTGCTGGCGGGCGGCTTGGGGATGATGAACACGATGCTGATGAGCGTGTTCGAGCGGACGCGCGAAATCGGGGTGCTGCGCGCGCTCGGCTGGCGAAACGGTCGTGTCCTGCGGATGATCTTGGGGGAAGCATTTCTGTTGAGCATCCTCGGCGGCTTGCTCGGCAACGCGCTGGGCGTCGCAATGATTTACGGCGTCAATCAAGTCCCCGCGTTGATGGGGATGATGGACAATGCGTACTCGCCCGCGCTTTTCATAGAAGCGATGCTCGTCGCGCTGTTCCTCGGCGCGATGGGCGGACTGTACCCGGCGTGGCGCGCGTCGCGCTTGCAACCGGTCGAGGCGATGCGGTACGATGGCGGAAGCCAAGTCAAAAGTCAAAAGCTAAAAGGCAAAAATCTGACTTCCAACCCTTCGACTCCGCTCAGGGCAAGCCTCCAAACTCCAATTTCCAAACTCGGCGGGATCGCGTTGCGGAACCTGATGCGGCAGCGGACGCGGACGCTCTTGACAATGCTTGCGATCGGCGTGGGTGTCGGGCTGGTCGTCATGCTCGGCGGCATGGGCGACGGATTGCTGGAACAGTTGGGCAGCATGGGAAGCGGGATTGGCGATTTGACGGTGAGCGAAGCGAAGGCATCGGATATGAGCATGGCGGCGATTGACGAAAAAGTAGGGCGATACGCGGCGATGTTGCCGGATGTCCAGTCTGTCTCCGGGATGCTCCTCGGCATCGCGTCGATGCCGGGCGCGCCGTATTTTCTCGTGCTTGGCGTCGACCCGACGAGCTATGGAATCCGCCATTTCGCGATTACGGAAGGGGAGCGGATGCGTTTGCCGCGCGAGATGGTGCTGGGAAAAATTGCGGCGAAGAACTATAAGAAACACGCCGGCGAGATGATGCAGATTTCGGGCAATACTTTTCGCGTGGTTGGAATTTACGAAACAGGCATCGGTTACGAGGACAGCAGCGGCGTCATCGCGCTGGCGGAGGCGCAGCGCGTGTTCAAGAAACCCAATCAGGTGAGTTTCTACGGAATCAAACTGAAGGACCCGGCGAAAGCGAACCTGGTGCGCCAGCAGATCGAATCGCGTATGCCGCAGGTGAGCGTCTCGACGTCCAGCGAGTTCGGCGAAAAGACCAACGACATGCAATCCTTTCGAATGATGACGAACGCGCTGTCGTTCATCTCGATCCTCGTGGGCGGCGTGGGCATGATGAACGCGATGCTGATGAGCGTCTACGAGCGTACGCGCGAGATCGGCACACTGCGCGCGCTTGGTTGGCGGCGGCGCCGCGTGGTGTGGATGATTGTGCGCGAGGCGATTCTGCTGAGCATCCTCGGCGGCGCGGCGGGCATCGCGGTTGGAATCGGCTTGGGCACGCTGATCTCGCTGGAGCCGAGCATGGGTTCGTATTTGAAGGGAAGCTATTCTCTGACGCTGATGCTGCAAGCGATGCTGGTCGCGCTGGTCTTGGGCGGCATCGGCGCGCTGTACCCGGCGTGGCGCGCCTCGAATCTTTCACCAATCGAGGCGTTGCGATACGAATGACAATGGAGGTGTGACATGTCGAATTTGAATCCTATGCCGACAAACGCTCGGCAGAATGTGCTGGATCGCTCGGGGATCAATCGGCTCATTCAGGTTTTTGGTTCCATGGCGGTCATGGGTGTCGTGCTCTTCCTCGCCGCGGGGCGACTGGACTGGATCGCCGCGTGGGTGTATCTGATCCTGAACTTGCTGATCGTCGCGACGATAGGATTGTACGTGGCGCGGCGGAATCCGGACGTGATCAACGAACGAGGCAGGATTGGACAGAACGCCAAGAGCTGGGACAAGGTTGTGGTGATTCTGTACACGCTGACCATGTTTGTGCTCTTGGTGGTCGCGGGGCTGGATGCCGTGCGGTTTGGATGGACGACCATGCATGTGTCCGTGCAAGCCATTGGCGTCATCGGCTTGTTCCTGGCGATGGGGATGACCTATTGGGCGATGCTGTCGAATCCTTTTCTCTCAACCGTTGTGCGGATTCAGGATGATCGAGGTCATCAAGTGGCGACGACCGGACCATACCGCTTTGTACGTCATCCGATGTACGTCGGCGTGATCGCCCTTTGGTTGAGCACCGCGCTGATCCTTGGCTCGTGGTGGGCGCTGGTTCCCGGCTTGCTCATCGCCGTGATCTTTATCGTCCGCACCGCGCTCGAGGATCGGATGCTGCAAGCCGAATTGCCGGGCTATGTCGAGTACGCCAAACGCGTGCGGCAGCGGCTTGTGCCGGGTGTGTGGTGAATCTGTCAGTAAACAGTCGTCAGTATTCAGACAGCAGCTGTCGATCAGGAATCTGATGACTGAATACCGATTACTGATTACTGGACACTGGGTCCGGAGGACTGAATGAACAGACGAAACATCATCATCGGGGTCATCGTGGTCGTCGTGCTCGCTCTGGGGTACGTTGGACTGGGCGGCGGTGGAATGATCGGCGCTAAACCGACGCCTACGCCGGCGGCGGCTCTCACTGATTTCGAAAATCTGGTGACGGCGTCCGGCACGCTCGTCCCGGTCAGACGCGCGACTCTCTCGTTCAAAGTGGCAGGGCAGGCGGCGAAAGTGTCGGTCGCGCCGGGCGATGTCGTCAAACCGGGCGACGCGCTCGTCGATCTCGACGCTGGAGAACTGAAAGCCGCGGTCGCGATGGCGCAGGCGAGTCTCGCGCAGTTGAAAGCCGGCGCGACGAAAGAGGACATCGCCGTCGCGCAGGCGAACCTCGACGCGGCGCGCGCTCAGCTGGCGAAAGTGCGCGCGAGCGCGACCGCGGAAGACATCGCGATCGCGAAAGCCGGCTTGGATCGCGCGGCTGCCGCGCAGAAAGACACACAATCGGCGTACGACAAGGTGAAGGACGATCCGGCGGTGGGAATGTACCCGCAGAGCGCGGCGCTGCAGCTCGCCGCGCAGGAATACACGATCGCGCAGGCGCGCTATACCCAAGTCACGAAAGGCGCGGCGGCAGAGGACCTTCGCGTTGTGGAGTCGGCGGTTACGGTCGCGCAGGCAAATCTTGATCGAGTAAAAGCCGGCGCGCGTCCGGAAGAAATTGCTGCGGCGCAAGCGCGGCTCGATCAAGCCAACGCGGCGCTGGCGGATGCGACGCTCACCGCGCCGTTTGTCGGGACCGTCGCGGCGGTCAACGTCAAAGAGGGCGAGATGGTGACGCCGGGCGCGCCGGTGGTGATGCTGGGCGATTTGAGCGCTCTGCGCTTGGAGACCGACGATTTGAGCGAGACGAACATCGCGCGCGTTCAGTTGGGACATACCGCCGCGGTCACCTTCGAAGCGCTGCCCGGCAAAAGTTTCAACGGGAAAGTGACGTACATCGCGCCGATCGCGTCGCAGAAGCAGGGCGGGACGAACTATACGATCTACATCGCGTTCGATCAACTCGATCCGGCGCTGCGGTGGGGTATGACCGGGCACATCGAGATCAATACGAAGTGACAAGCGGCAAGTGACGTGTGGTATTGTGTCATTGCGAGGAGTGCACTTTGCGACGAAGCAATCTCCTTGCAAGTCCGGGAGATTGCTTCGCTGCGCTCGCAATGACAGAGCCACTCGTCACTCGCCACCCGACACGTTTTTGAGGAATGGAATGGCGGAAGAAAAAATGATTGTCGTTGAGACGAAAGAGTTGACGAAAATCTACGGCGATGGCGTGGGTGTCCGCGCGCTGGATGGCGTGAATCTGATCATTCGCGCCGGCGAGTTTGTCGCGGTGATGGGGCCATCCGGCAGCGGCAAGAGCACGCTGCTCAATCTGCTCGGCGCGCTGGATCGCCCGACGAGCGGCGTGTGCGCGGTCGCGGGACAAGACCTCGCAAAGGTGAAAGACCTCGACCGGTTCCGCTCCAAGACGGTTGGCTTTGTGTTTCAGCTGCACAACTTGATTCCAACACTCACGTCGCTGGAGAACGTCGAAATTCCGTTGCAAGAGGAAAGCATGAGCGATGCGGCGCGTCGCGCGCGCGCAGAGGAATTGCTGACGCTGGTCGGCTTGGGCGACCGGCTGCATTTTGTGCCGGGGCAACTGTCCGGCGGGCAGCGGCAGCGCGTCGCAATTGCGCGTGCGCTCGCCAACAATCCCACGATCATTCTCGCGGACGAGCCGACCGGCAATCTGGACAGCAAGAGCACCGATGAGATTATGGACTTGCTGCGCGCGCTCAACCGCGAGCATGACACGACGTTCATCGTCGTCACGCACAACCC
>JBBIJS010000014.1:0-23551 GCA_037445855.1 Chloroflexota bacterium
GTCGACAAGTGAAGAACGCGATGACGATCGACCTGGAGGATTGGTTCTGCGCGTACAATCTCAGAATCAAGACAGAAGATTGGGCCAAGCAAGAATTGCGCGTCGTGGACAACACGCGGCGCATTCTAGACTTGCTGGCGAAACACAACACGCTCGCGACCTTTTTCGTGCTGGGCTGGATCGCCGAACGCGTTCCCGAATTGGTGCGCGAGATCGAAGCGCGGGGGCATGAGATCGCGACGCACGGCTACTCGCACACCGTCCTGACCGAGATGACGCCGGACGCGTTCGAAGACGATCTGATACGCGCACTCGACCTGACGCGCGCGTGCGTCAAGCAAGACATTGTCGGCTTTCGCGCGCCGTCATTCACCATCACCAACAAGACGTTGTGGGCGCTGGACATTCTTGCGCGGCATGGCATCCAGTACGACTCGTCCGTCTTTCCGATTGGCTTCCATCCGGATTATGGCATCGCCGACGCCGCGCTATCGATCCATCCGCTCGGCGCGCTGACCGAGGTGCCGCTGAGCGTCGCGGAGGTGTTCGGCAGAAAGATTCCGTGCAGCGGCGGCGGATACTTTCGCGTCCTGCCGTATGCGGTAACGCGATTCCTGATGCGGCGATGCAATCAGCAAGGACGCCCTGTGATTTTCTACGTGCACCCGTGGGAGACCGACCCGGGGCAGCCGCGCGTCAAACTTTCTTTATCGAAGGGTTTTCGGCATTACTTCAATCTCGCCAAGACGATGCAGCGGCTCGATCAATTGCTGCGCGACTTTGAGTTTGCGCCGATCAAACAGGTGCTGGGGTTATGAATCAGGATTTGCTGAAACAAAAAGACTACTGGGATCGTGAAGTCAACGATTTCGATTCGATCTATTCGCGGAGCAAGAGCCGGTTCGACAATTGGATCGATGCGACGTTCCGCTGGGATATGTACGCGCGGTTTGATTACACAATGGAGAACGCGCAGCCGATTGAGGGCAGAAGTTTTCTCGACGTGGGCTGCGGCACCGGGCGCTACGCGCTGGAATTCGCACGGCGCGGCGCGGGGCGCGTCGTCGGGATCGATATCGCAGCAAAAATGCTGGCGGTGTGCGAGCAGCGCGCCCGCGAAGAGCATTTGGATCATCGCTGCTCGTTCGTCCACACCGATCTCACCGCCTACCAGCCCGACGCGCGATTCGATGTTTGCATCGGCATCGGCTTGTTCGATTACATCCGCGCGCCGTTGCCGGTGCTGACCAAGATGCGGGAGGTGACGAGTGATCGAGCGATCATGAGTTTTCCGCGCTACTGGACGTGGCGCGCGCCGGTGCGCCGAGCGCGGCTCGCTCTGCGGCGCTGCGACGTGTACTTTTACACCCACGCGCAGATCGACAAACTGCTTGGACAGGCAGGATTCAAGCGGCACACGATAAAGCAGGTTGGGCAGTTGTATTGCGTGAGTGCGTTCATATAGTGCCCACAATCACTACGGAAAACAAACTCAATTGTGGTCATCGTTTCACGTGCAACATTTACATAAATTACAAGCCCCGACGAAGTGAAACCACACCAAACAATTCTGAAACAAGAATCCGCACCACCAATTTGTGACTATGAAAATTCGCCATGGCGCACCGCGTTCTGGCACAGTCGCGAGTACGAAGACCGCGCCGAACGCATCGCCCTCGCGCGCATGGTGCCGCCGCGCGGCGCGCGCCTGTGCGAGATCGGCGCGGGGTTTGGACGGCTCGCCGAGTTTTACGCGGGATATGAACGCGTCATCCTCATCGATTACGCGCGTTCCATGCTTGCCGACGCGCGCGAACGCCTGCAAGCTGATCCGCGCTTCCTCTTCGTCGCCGCAGACCTCTACAATCTCCCGCTCGCCGATTCCACCGTGGACACCGCAGTGACCGTGCGCGTGCTCCACCACGTCGCCGACATCCCGCGCGCGTTCGCGCAAGTCGCGCGCGTGGTGCGCCCGCAAGGCGCGTACGTCACCGAGTTCGCGAACAAGCGCAATCTGAAAGCCATCTTGCGGTATGGGCTAAACCGTTCACGCCCAAACCCATTCACCCCCACACCCTATGAGTTCGTCAAACTCAATTTCGATTTCCACCCGCGCTACATCGACACCGAGTTGCAGAAGAACGAATTCATCATCCGCGACCAGCGCGCGGTGTCCCTGTTTCGCATCAGTATCCTGAAACGCATCGTGCCGGCGCGTTTTCTCGCGGCGCTGGACGGCGCGCTCCAACAGCCGGCTTCCAAACTCCAACTCTCCCCCAGCATCTTCGTGCGCGCCCAATCGATCAAACCCGGCGCACCCGCGCTTAACGCCGCGCTCTGGCGCTGCCCCGCGTGCGGCTCGACCGACATCGCGGAATCGTCCGAGGCGCTGACGTGCCGCGCGTGCTCACGCGCCTACCCAATCGTCGCTGGCATCCTCGACCTGAAATCTTGATTGTAAATTGATTGCTTTTGTAGTATACTGTTTCCGCTTTACTGAACGCTACTCACCGAAGACTGTTCCACGCGGAGGAACGACCAATGAAGGTCTCGTGCTTGCAAGAAAACCTAGCCAAAGGGCTTTCGATCATCAGCCGCGCGGTCGCGTCGCGTTCGACGCTGCCCGTGCTCGGGAATGTCTTGATCGCAACCGACCAAGGTCGATTGAAACTCGCCGCAACGAATCTCGAACTCGCGGTCACGTGCTGGATCGGCGCGAAGGTTGACGAAGACGGCGCAACGACCGTGCCCGCCCGCGTCTTGAGCGATTTCGTCAACTCGCTGCCGCCGGAACGCATCGATATGGAATTGAACGTCAAGACGCAGACGCTGCATCTAAAGTGCGCGCGGTACGACGCGAACATCAAGGGCATCGACGCGACCGAGTTTCCAATCATCCCGTCGCTTGGTGATGGCAAGCGAATTTCGCTCGAACCGGAAACGCTGCGCGAGATGATCGAGCAAGTGACGTTTGCCGCGGCAACGGATGAATCACGCCCGGTGTTGACCGGCGTCCTCGCCAAGTTCGATAAGGACCAAGTGACCTTCGCCGCCGCCGATGGCTTTCGGCTTTCGGTGCGGCACGCGACGTTAAGCGCGCCGGTCGATCAACCAGTCAACGTGATCCTTCCCGCCAAGGCGCTGCAAGAAGTCGGCAGAGTCAGCGGCGATCAAGAAGCTCCGATCGAGATGGCGGTGACGGAGAACAAATCGCAAGTGCTGTTCAAGTTGACCAACATCGAGATCGTTTCGCAACTCATTGACGGCGTGTTCCCGGATTTCACGCGCATCATTCCGGAATCACACGCGACGCGTACCGTCGTCAACACCGCGGAATTGCAGAACGCGGTCAAGGCGTCATCGGTCTTTGCGCGTGAAGCCATGAACACCGTCCGCGTGCAGGTCACGCCCAAAGGTGAAATGGGCGCAGGCAAAGTGGCAGTGACCGCGACTAGCGCCGAGTCCGGCGACAACGTCGGCGACATCGACGCGACGGTGGACGGCGAAGCAGTCGAGATCGCCTTCAACGCGCGTTACCTCGCCGATGTGCTCAACGTCCTTCACTCGCCACAGGTCGCGATCGAAACTTCCGGCTCCTCCAGTCCTGGCGTGGTCAAAGCCGTGAACCGCGACGATTTCACGCACGTCATCATGCCGATGCATCTCGGCAAGTGACGTTGCAAATCCCAAATTGAAGTACCACCAAAAGCAAAAGCGTTCACGCGGATAAAATATCGCGAACGCTTTTTTAATTTGAAACCTGAAATTGATTCAACTTCCGCGCAACACTTGCAAGATTTCCTCCCCGTATGTCTTCGCCTTCCACGGACCCAGTCCGCTCACCGCGACGAGCGCCTCCAGCGTTCGCGGATGCTTGCGCGCCGCGGCAAATAACACATCATTCGATACAATCACATCCGATTCGACGCCGCGCCCGGCGGCGCGCTGTTTGCGCCACTCTTTCAATTGCCCAAGCCGCGTCCGCGCGGCGTTGTCGAGCGGCGCTTGCCCCCGCGCGTGGGGATGCGGCAGCGCGGTCTGCGGCGCAGCGCGTCCGCGCGCAACCGCTTCGAGGATCACGCGTCCGTAGCGCTGGGCGGCGTAGCCGGAAACACCGCCGCGGCGTTCCAAGTCGCGCGGCGTGCCCGGATGAGTCACCGCGACGTGCATCATCACAGAATCGGAAAGTATTTTGAAGGGCGGCCGGTCCTCTTTGCGCGCCTGCGCGTCGCGGAAGCGATACATTTCGCGCAGAATTCCCAAACCCACCTTGTCCAGATCGCGCGCGCCCGCGATAGTCCAATAGCCGTCCGGGTCAAAGCGCCGCGGCGCGCTTTCCACGCGCGTCAAGCGCTCGAATTCCTCGCGCGCTTCCTCCAGACGCTCCAGCCGCTCCAGTTCACGCAACTGCAAACCGCGCAACGCGATCAAATAGTGCGTGTCCTCCCGCGCGTAGGCGATCTCCTCCGCCGTCAGCGGACGATGACCCCAGTCGGCGCGTTGCATCTTTTTATTCAGCGTCACGCCAAAGCGTTCCTGCAAAATGCTCCCCAGCCCAACATTCTTCCAGCCCAAGATGCGCGCGGCGATCATCGTATCGAAAATAGTCTTGAATTCAAAGTGGTAATCGCGCTTGAGGCAGAGAATATCGTACTCCGCCGCGTGAAAAACCTTTGCGATCCCAGCATCGGCAAAGAAAGAACCGAGCGTCGCGATACCGCGGGGGACAGCGCCATCTTCGGCTTGAGCAAACGCCAGCGGGTCCACTACATAGTCCGCCTCACGCGTCGAGATCTGCACCAGGCAGACTTTCTCAAAGTACGAAAAGAGACTGTCCGATTCTGTGTCCACCGCGACTAGCGACTCGGTCGCAAAGCGCCCTCGCAGCGCGTCCAATGCCGGCGGCGTTGCCACCCACACCGGCGCGCTGAGCAGCGAGTTTTCAGTTTGAAGAGCATCGACGTTGTTGAGCATCAGTATTTCATCTCCACGTCATTCGCCGCCGCGCTTCGCCGCATCCGCAGCCCCAGCCAGAGTAACACCGCCAAAAGCGCAAGCGCGGCATCGACAATCTGATCCATCCGCAGCGCGCCGACGAACGCGCTGTCGTCGCCGCGCTGAAAGCCGAGCGCGAAGTTCGCGAGCGACGCGATCAGCAAGTACGCGATCGACAACGCGCCGGCGCGCGGGCGCGGCGCGGCGGCGAACAGCAATCCAATGAACAGCAGCGCGAACAGCGCAATCTCGATGTGCTGCAAAGGAAAGCGCGGCTGCACCAAGCCGTACAAATCCGGCAGGTCGATCGCGATTTGGCTATCGCTGACGACGCCGTAATTCGCGCCCTGGATCAGCGCGCCCACCCAGCCGATTGACTGACCGAGCGCCAGCCCGATGGCTGCTGCGTCCGCGAAATACCAGAACGAAATCTGGCGCACCGCCGAATAGAACAATAGTGCTACTAGTCCAAGCGCCAGCGCACCGCGGATGCCCAAGCCGCCCAACCCCGGCTGCACGATTTCTTCGGGCCGCGCGGCGTAGTACTCCCAATGCGTCGCCACGTGGTACGCGCGCGCACCGACCCAGCCCGCCGCGAACGCGAGCAGCGCGCCGTCGAGAAAGACCGCGGCGGCGGAGGCGCGCCGCGAACGCGCGCGCAAAAATAGATACGCGGCGAGCAGCCCTGCCGCCGCGCCCAATCCAATCAGCGCCGTATAAACCGGAATCTCAAACCAGTTCAGATCAATCGTTGGATGCATCGTCTCTACGCGCGCAGCCCTTCGATCACCCGGGCGTATCGGTCCGCCAATGTCGCCGCGGCTTCGTCGGAGGGTCCCTCGGTATAGATATAAAAGATCGGCTCATCCGACTCGGGCACGATCAAAACCCATTCGCATTCGCCCAGCCGGACGCGGATGCCATCGACTTGCTCCACGATGCTGTCCTTGTATTGCTCGTTCAGCAAGCGCATCACGGTCCCTTTTTGATCCCACGAACAAGGAACATTTCTTTGGGCGACGTGGTACGCCGGCAGCGCGGCGGCGACCTCCGTCAGCGTCGTCCGCTGCGTGGCGAGGAACTCGAGCGTCTTAGCAATCGGGAACATCGCGTCGATCAACCGGTGGAACGCGGGGACGATAAATTCGCCTGCGCCGCTGAGGGCGAGCGCCGCGTCGTCGTTGGCGACCACAGCCATCAGCGCCTGCGGATCGATCTTGGTCCGGCGAACCGGCGCGCCATACCGCGCCGCGATCTCGTCGAACAGCTGCGGTTGATTCGCCATCACGGCGATCGTACGCGGCGTGTTCGCCGACGCGCGCAGCGCCAATTCCAAGAACGCCGCCGCTGCAGTCGTGCCGCTAAGCTTTTGCCCTTTGCCATCCACCCACCATACGCGTTCGCCGCTCACGTCCAGCCGCACGCCTAGATCGGCTTTGACCGCCGCAGTAATCGCCGCGAGCTGGTCGATGCCGCGCTGGAACACATCGCCCGGCACCGCCATTTTCGTTTCGTCGATCCGCTCGTTCAGCGCCACCACGGTGCAGCCGAGTTCGCTCAAGATCGTCGGCAGCACCAGTGCGGTCGGCGCACTTGCATAGTCCACGACGAGACTGAAATGCGCCGCGCGGATCGCATCGACATTCAGCGCTTTCAGAAATCCTTCGATGTAGCGGCGCTCCGGCAAACCGCCGACTTCCTCGATCTGCCCCAGGTCGTCGAACGAGACGCGGCGGAAATCTTCGCGGAAGAAAATATTCTCGATGCTCCGCTCGCTCGCCTTGCTCAAGTTCTGTCCGGCGGCGTCGAAGAGACGGATGTCGACGACGCGCTGGTCATATGGCGAGAGGCGCACGTGCACGCCGCCCGCCGCGCCGCTGACCGCGGTGTAATAGCGCGCGACCGGCACGGGCACCGATTCCAGGTCTTGCACCGAGACGCCCGCCGACGGCAAGCCGCTCACCATCGCGCGCTTGATCATCCGCGGCGCGCGGTGCGGATCGCGGTTGATCGTCACCACCGATCCCTTCGGCAAGGTCGCGCCGAACGCGGTGGACAGGCGCGCGGCAAACTCCGGCGTCAGATCGACGTTGACCAAACCGGTGACGCCGTAACGCCCGAACAGCGTGCGCCGCGCCTGCGCGCCCCAGATCAAACTGGATTTTACCGTCGCGCCGGCTTCCACTTCTTTGTTGGGCCAAATCTTGACGTTGGGGTGAATGACCGCGCCCTCGCCCACCGTACATTCGTCGCCGATGACGGCGCCTTCGAAGACGACGGCTTTAGATTTCAGACTACACCGCTTGCCGATAATCGCGCCGCGCAATTCCGCGCCTTCGCCAATGTAGGAATTTCGCCAGACGATGCTGCGGTCGATGTGCACGCGGTTATCGACGATCGTGAACGGACGAATAACCGTGGGTCCGTGAATGACTACGCTGCCTTTGAGGCGCACGCCCGTGCCCAAATAGATGGGACCGAAGAGCTGCGCGTCCGGCGCGATCTCCACATCGTCTTCCACGTAAATCTCGCCGCCGATGTGCCGCCCGGCTTCGCCCAGGTTCACCTTGCGAGACAACAAGTCGCCGGTCGCGCGCATATATTCGGCGATGTTGCCCACGTCGCACCAATAGCCATTGGCGATGTAACCGTACAGCGGCGCGCCGCGTTTCATCAACAGCGGAAATAAATCTTTGCTAAAATCAAACGGCGTGCCCGGCTCGATCTCGTCCAGAACTTCCGGCGAGATCACATAGATGCCGGTGTTGACGGTGTCGGAAATCACTTCCCCCCAGGAGGGCTTTTCCAAAAAGCGTTCGATGCGCCCGCGCTCGTCGACGATGATGACGCCGTACTCCAGCGGGTTCGGCACGCGCGCCAGCGTGATCGTGACCGCCGCGCCCACGCGTTTGTGAAAATCGATGATCTCGGTGAGGTTGAAATCCGTCAGCGCATCGCCGCTGATGATGAGGAACGGCTCGTCGCGCGCGAGATACTTGTCGGCGAACTTGACCGAGCCGGCGGTGCCCAGCGGGCGCGGCTCCACGGAATAGTTCATCGTCACGCCCGCGCTCGAGCCATCGCCAAAAAAATTCTGAATATCGTCCGCGCGATATTGCAGGGTGGCGACCACTTCGTCGATGTGGTGCCGCTTGAGCAGCTCGATGATATGTCCCATCACCGGCCGATTTGCGATCGGCACCATCGGCTTGGGACGATTGATCGTCAAGGGCCGCAGACGCGAACCCTCGCCGCCTGCCATCACTACGGCTTGCATGTCATTTCCTCGCGTAGGGGCGAGGCATTTGCTCAACTGTGCTCATAGGCAACGGTGGCTAGAATTATGCCAACCCGATTTTCGGCGGTCGCAAATTTGGCAAATGCCTCGCCCCTACCAATCATTCCTCGTCCTTGCCTGCTTCCACCGCCGCCGTCGCAATCGCCCAAGCGATCAAGCCCCAACTGCCGCCGGCAAGCACGACGACGAGGAGCAGCGAGCGCAGGTTGAGCGGCGTCGCGTCCGCGTTGCGCACCATTCCAAAAACCGACAGCCCGATCGCGATCAGCGCGGCGATCACGCCGACGAGCACGGGTCCGTGCAGCGCGCCGCGCACGCGCGCCCAGAGCGATGCCGGCGGCGACGCGGGTTTGTTCGTCTCTTGAGTCATGGCTCATCCCTCTTGTGCAAACAGATTCCTCAATCGATGCCGGGATTATACATCACGCGCGTAAAACACGCAAGAAAGATTACCCAATTTCCGTAAAACCTGATATAATCGAACTCATCTCTGACAGGACGGATTGGATGAAGATCGCGATGACCGGCGGACGCGGGCAACTGGGGCGAACCCTCGAACGCGTGCTCAGCCCCAAGCACACCATCATCGTTCTGGATTTACCAGAAACCGACATCACGCGGCGCGACGCCATCGCTTCGATCGCTGCGCTCGCGCCGGATCTGGTGATTCACGCGGCGGCGATGACCGACGTGGACGGCTGCGCGCGCGACCCGCAAGCCGCGTTTCGGTCGAACGCGCTCGGCACGCAGAACGTCGCGCTCGCGTGTCAGCGCGCCGGCGCGGCGATGCTGTACATCAGCACGAACGAAGTGTTCGATGGAACCAAGGACTCGCCGTACCGCGAACTCGACCCGCCGCGCGCGATCAATCCCTACGGCGCGTCCAAGCTGGCGGGCGAGCGGTACGTCCAGATGCTGCTGAATCGGTTTTACATCGTCCGCACCGCGTGGCTGTATGCGCGCGGCGGCAGCAATTTTCCGAGCAAGATGATCGCGCTGGCGAAAGAGAAACAACACCTCGCCGTCGTCGACGACGAGATCGGCAATCCCACTTATGCGCCCGACCTCGCGCACGCGCTGGTGGAATTGATCGAGACTAGTCACTTTGGCATCTACCATCTCGTAGGCGAAGGGATCGCGTCGCGGTACGATTGGGTCGAACGCATCCTGCGACATGCGGGCATGGGCAACGTGCCGCTGACGCGCATCAAACTCGCGGACTATCAGCGCGCGTCAACGCCGCCGCGCTACGGCGCGCTCGCGAACTTTGCCGCCGCGACGACCCTCGGCATCCGGCTGCGTCCGTGGCAAGACGCACTAGAAGAATATTTTGCAGCGAACAATTGAACCGCGAAGAACGCAAAGGACGCGAAGTTTCTTGTTCTCTCTTTGCGTTCTTTGCGCCCTTTGCGGTTAAATGGTGTTCGACATGTTTTCTGTCATCATCCCCAATTGGAACGGCATGCGCCTCAACTTGCTCCCCACCTGCCTCAAGGCGCTGCGTCAGCAAACCTTCCGCGACTTTGAAACCATCGTCGTCGACGATGGCTCGACCGACGGTTCCCAATGGTTTGTCGGACAGGTGTACTCCGAGGCGCGGCTCATCGCGCTCGAAAAGAACGGCGGCTTTGCGCCGGCGGTGAATGTCGGCATCCGCGCGGCGCGCGGCGACGTAATCGTTCTGCTGAACAACGACACGGAAGCCGACCCGCACTGGCTGGAGGAGATCGCGCACGCGCTGGATGAGAATCCGCACGCGGGCATCGTCGCCTGCAAATTAAAACTATTCGATCAGCGCGATCACCTTCACAGCGCCGGTGATTTCTACCGCGTCGACGGCGTGCCGGGCAACCGCGGCGTGTGGGAAGAGGACCGTGGTCAGTACGACGATGCGCGCGGCGTCTTTGGCGCGTGCGGCGGCGCGGCAGCGTACCGCAAAGCGATGCTCGACGAGATCGGCTTGTTCGACGAGCAACTGGTCTCGAATCTGGAAGATGTCGATATGAACTGGCGCGCGCGGTGGGCGGGCTATCCGATTGTCTACGCGCCGCGCGCGGTCGTCTACCATCACGTCAGCGCGACCGGCGGCGGCGCGTACGGCAGTTTCTATGTGGGGCGCAATTTCATTTGCGTGCTCGCCAAAGACTATCCCGCGTCACTGTGGAAGAAATATCGGCGCAGAATTCTCGCGGCACAATGGCAGATCACTAAAGACGCGTTGAAAAGTTTCCGTGGCGCGGCAGCACGCGCGCGGCTGCGCGGACAGATCGCCGGCATCCTGGGCTTGCCGCGCTGGCTCAAGCGGCGCGGCCAAGTGCTGCGCCGCGTCAGCGACGACGAAATCGAAGCGGTGCTGCTGCCGTGAAGTTATCTATTCTCGAAAACGAAAGCGACAACGACAAGTCGAAACGCGAGTTCGCGTCGCGGATCATCTCGGCGTACTCCGGTCTCATCAAGCTCTACGCGTTCGTCCGCTTCAAGATCATCCACCTCCGCTTCCTCGAAGAGATCGAGCAGTACCTCCCCAACCGCGGTGAAATCCTCGACCTGGGTTGCGGGTTCGGTCTGTTCGCGATGTACATGGCGCTCGCCAAGCCGGACGCGCACGTGATCGGATTGGACGTGAACGCGCGGCGCTTGCGGATGGCGCGCGACGCGGCGGCGCGTCTCGGCATTCACAATGTGTCGTTCAGTCAGCATGACCTGCGCGAGTGGCGTCCTGATCGAACGCTTGCCGGCGCGTACGCGTTGGATGTGTTCCACCACCTTCCCCCGGACAGCGGCGACCGCTTGCTCCAGGATTTGTGCGCGCACATCGAACCCGGCGGTCGCTTTTTGCTCAAGGACATTGACACTGCGCCGCGCGCGATGCTCTGGTTCACCTACCTGCTCGATGTGCTCATGTCGCCGCGCGATGATTTTCATTATCGCTCCGCGGGCGCATGGCAGCGCCAACTGACCGCGAGCGGGTTCGCGCCGATTCATTTGCATCACCTCTGGGACATTTTGCCGTATCCGCACATCCTGCTGATTTGTGACAAGCCCGCGCGCGAGGGAGCGGATGGTCAAAAGTAATTCACGTGTCTCAGGACATCACAATTTGGGCGAGGAGCCAGCGCTCTCTAGCGCGGCGGCGCCAAAACCAAGCGATTTCCGTGACATAGACGGCGTTAGAGAACGCCTTCTCCTCAAATCTGGGATGTACTGTGTCTGGCTCGTCGCGTTGCTCGCAATCATCTTGCTCGCGTTCACACTGCGGATGGCACAGATTGGGCAACTGCGAATGTGGGGCGACGAGGGGTTTAGCGTTTACTCCGCGAACCGCGACCTCGTTTCGATTTCGTTTGCCAGCCAAGCGGTCGATCCGCACCCGCCGCTGTATTATTACCTGCTGCATTTCTATCTGCCGCTCGCCGGCTTCTCCGAACTCTCGATCCGCTACTTCTCCGTCTTCTTCGGAACGGCAACCGTCGCGTTGCTCTTTGCAATTGGAAAAAGGATGTTCGCTCCGCGCGTGGGCGTTCTCGCCGCCGCGCTCGCCGCGCTCGCGCCGTTCGGCGTCCAGTACTCACAAGAAGTTCGGATGTACGCGCTGGTGATGTTCCTCGGCGCGCTAGCGCTGTGGTTCTTTTGGCGAATTGCGAATTGCGAATTAGGAATTGCGGACAGCTCCTCCTCCCGCCTTTCGCCGTTCGCTACTCGCCATTTGCTTTGGCTCGGCTTTTTCGTCTCGATGCTTCTCACGCAGTACTCGCTCTATCAGTCCGCGTTCCTCTTCGTCGCGCAAGGAATCTTTTGGCTGCCTTTCCTCAAGCGCCACTTTTCGTTTGTCGCGCGCTGGCTCGCGGTCTCTATCGGTATCGTCATTTTATTCTTGCCCTGGCTCCTCACGCATTCCGACAGCGCGCTGACCGATGTTCAAGGCGTCGCGGGCAATACCGCGCCGATGAATCTTTTGACATTTCTGGAACGCGGCTTTGCCGCGATCGCCGTCGGTCCGACGATTCCGTTCAGCGTCGCGTTCACACCCGCCGCGCTTTTCGCCGCGGTGATCGCGCTCGGACTCATCATCGCGCTCGCCACGCGCACAGCACGCGTGAACGATTGGCTGCTCGTCGCGTTCGTCGTGGTGCCCATGGCATCGCTGTACCCGATCTACTTTCTCGCGCCCCTTTATCGCGGCAGATTGTTCGCGGTGGCGTTCGTGCCGCTGCTGCTGCTGCTGGCGCGCGGCGTGATGCTGATTACTTCGCGCGCGCGCTGGGCGGCGCCGCCGATTGCACTGCTGCTCGTCGGCGTATCGGCGTACTCGCTGAACAATTATTATTTCCACTACGACCGCTACAGCGCGAGCGTGGAAGATTACATTCCGGCGATTCAAGACATTGAACAACGCGCGCAGCCGGGCGATGTGGTGCTGTTCCACGCGTATTGGCAGGAGGGCTATTTCCTCAGCCACTACCACGGCGCGGCGCTCACGTACGGCGCGCTCGACCAACGAAAAGATTTGGTGAACGCCGTGAGCCAGCCGCGCAACGTCTGGGCGATCGTGCAGGCGCTGCCGGTTCACGGGTCGGAGAGCTGGCTGGCGCAAAACGCGTTTCCGCTCGGCGAGAAGGATTTCGGGCAGATGCGCGTGCTGGCGTATCGCGCCGGCGTGCCGCCGCGCGGCGAAACATTTGCCGCGCCGGTTGTTTTCGAAAATGGCGTCCGCTTGCTGGGCTACCATCTCAATGCCGCACCGATTGAATCCGGTCGCGGCATCGTCACGCTGCAACTCGATTGGCAAGCCGCGCAAAAGATCGCGGACGATTACACCGTCAGTGTCCGACTCACGGACGCGACCGGCGAGACCATTTGGGCACAGGCGGATAGCCCACCGTCGAGCGGCACGCAGCCGACCACGGCGTGGCAGCCCGGTCAAACGATCATCGATCATCACGCGCTCAGCGTCCCGGTCGGCACACCGCCCGGCGCGTACGCGATTCAGATCGTTCTGTATGATCCGAAAACGAGCCGCGCGGCAAACATCGTCGCGCCGGAAAACCGGCGCGGACAATCCGTTATGCTTGGAACCGTCGACGCGATTAGACCGCGCGTACCGGTAGCCGCGCCGACCATCGCGAACGCGCTCGACGCGCAGTGGAACGAGATCGCGCTCGTCGGCGCCGACCGCGTGGCGGAGCAAGTTGCTGCCGGCGATTCTTTGGCGCTGACGCTCTACTGGCAGGCGCGTCAACCCACCGCGACCGATTATCTTGCGGTGCTTCAAGTCGTCGGTTCGGATGGCAAAGCCGGTCCGGCGGTGCGGCATCTTCTGGTGAACCCGGATTTTCCAACTCCCGCCTGGGCGCCGAACGAAACCTGGCGCGATAAAATCAATCTGCCGATTCCAGCGGAGACTGCCGCCGGCAACGCGACCGTTCTGATTGGTTTGATCGACGCCCAATCGGAACAACCGATCGCGCTCCACGCGACGAGCCGGCAGGCCCGCGGGACGAACCTTGCGTTGGCGCAAGTGCGAATCACCAAATAGCGTTTGTGTTTTTCCTTCTTTCAGATAGAATAGACCCGTATTCCGAACTCGTTCTTGGAGCATCGCACCATTAGCGACAGTCCGTTTCTCTCCGTCGTCATTCCGGCCTTTAATGAAGAACGCCGCCTGCCGCAGACGCTGCAAAGCGTGGCGGATTATCTCGCGCGCCAATCCTATCTCAGCGAGGTGCTCGTCGTCGACGATGGCAGCCGCGATAACACCGCGCGCGTCGTCGCGGCGTTCCACGACCAGCATCCGACGATCACGCTCATCCGCAGCGATCATCGCGGCAAGGGCTACGCGGTGCGCGCGGGGATGCTCGCCGCGCGCGGGCATATCGTCTTGTTTTCGGACGCGGACTTGTCGACGCCGATCGAGGAGATCGCCGAGCTGCTGCCCTGGTTCGAGCGCGGCTATGGCATCGTCATCGGCTCGCGCGAAGGGACCGGCGCGCGGCGCATCCAAGAGCCGTTCTATCGGCATATTATGGGGCGTGTGTTCAATCTGGTCGTACGCCTGCTGACCGTCCGCGGCATCGACGACACGCAGTGTGGTTTCAAGGCATTTCGCGACGACGTCGCGCGCGACGTGTTTACGCGGATGAAATTGTACGGCGAGAACGCGCAGCGGATCACCGGCAGCATGGTCACCGGGTTCGATGTCGAGGTGTTGTTCATCGGACAAAAAGCCGGCTACAAGATCAAAGAGGTGCCGGTGGAATGGCGGTACGGCAACGAGACCAAAGTCAATCCCCTCAGAGATTCTTGGCGCAACTTTCGGGATGTGGCGCTGGTGCGGTGGAATGATCTGCGGGGAAGATACGACGCGAAGTAGGGAACGAACGCTGTTCGACCTAACACTTTTCGCGCTGCATTAACGATTCCATGTTTGCAAAAACCGCTTGGTTGGTCACCTTTCGTCTCGCCCTCCTTCTCTCCTCTGTCCTCCTCTTCGCCTCCGCGCGCGCGGACGCGCCAACGTTCCAAACCTACAGCCAGCGCGACGGGCTTGCCGCGGATTATGTCACCAGCATCGCGTTTGCGCCGGACGGCGCAGTGTGGATCGGCGCGCCGCGCGGCGCGACGCGCGTGCAGGACAAGTACTGGGTCACCTATACGGCGGCGAACGGTCTCGGCAACTCCTGGGTCAGCGGGATCGCAATTAGCAGTGCTGGCAAGATTTATTTCGCGACGAACGGCGGCGGGCTGACGATCTTCGACGGCGCGACGCGCCAAACGCTGAACACGTCCAACTCGGCAATCCCCAGCAATTACCTCACCGCGGTCGCGGTCGATAAAAACAAGCGCGTGTGGGTCGGCACGTACGGCGCGGGTGTCGCGCGGCTCGACGGCGACGCGTGGACCAAATTCTCGCTTGCCAACAACTACATCAACGCGCTCGCGCTCGACGCCAATGGCAATCCGTGGGTCGCGACAAGCGACGGCGCATTCTTCTTCGACGGCGCACGCTGGACCCAGCTCACGCAAGCCGCGGGACTCGCGAGCAGCCGCGTGAACGCGGTCGCGGTCGCGCCGGAGGGTAGGATTTGGTTCGCGACCGACAACGGCGTGACCGTCTACGATGGAAAAACCTATCGCTCGTACACAGACGCAGACGGCTTGGGCAGCAATTTCGCGCGCGCGATCGCGATCGACGCTCAACGGCGCGTGTGGGTCGGCACTGCGCGCGGCGCCTCGGTGCTGGACGGCGGCAAGTGGAAAACGTATACGCGCGCGGACGGACTCGCCGACGACGAAGTGACAGCGCTCGCGCTTGACGCGCGCGGCAATCCCTGGGTCGGCACGCCGCACGGGCTGAGCGCGTTCGGCGCGGCGGCATTGACGCGCGTGGCAACGCTGCCGGTGGTTCTGGTGCACGGCTGGCATACGGCGGATTCAGATCAAATCGATGACACGGAATTTCGTTTCATCAAGCATTATCTGGAGCAAGACGGTTTTTCCGTTTTCTATGCGGCGGGCATCTCGCCGTACCGCACGCTCTTCCAGAACGCGGCGACGCTGCGCGACGACATTGCCCAAGTCCGCACGCAAACCGGCGCGCCGCGCGTCGACCTCCTCGCATTCTCGATGGGCGGGCTGAACACGCGCGCATATCTCGAATCGACGCTGTATCAGAACGATGTGCGCCGCGCGATCATTCTCGGCACGCCCGAAGCCGGTATTCGGCTCTGGTATCCGCTGCTGATGCGCGAAATCCAAGACCGTCCGAGCGAACCGTCGGTGATCGAGTTGTCGCCGGAGTACGCCGCGCTGTTCAACCGCACGCACGCGCCGAACGCGACGGTGCCGTACGATTTGCTGGCGGGCGACGCACGCACGCAGCCCGGGCTGGAACTCTTGAAAATTTTTCCGCCGAGCGATGGGCTGATCGACGCGTGGAGCGCGCACGCGCTCAGCGGTCCGCTCGTGCGCCACGCGTTGGACAGCGACGTGCACGCGTGGGATCCCGCGCCGGCGCCATTCAGCATCACTTCGTATCTTTATCCCGAGCAAACGTACGCTCGCTACATTCGCAACGCGCTGCGCGATCCGGACACGCGCCCCATCGCCGCCGCCGCGCCGCCGCTCGAGCCGGTCGCGCCGCGCAACACCACGCCGCTGAATGTCGACGCGCTGCGCGCCGGCGAATCCGTGACGCGAACCGTGACAATCGACGCGAACCGCGCGGCGCGATTTTTCGCGCGCTGGAATACCGGCGACATTACGCTCACGCTGCGCGCGCCAGACGGCACGCGCTATACGCCGGACAATTCTCACGCCGCGACGTATCTGAAAGCCGACATTGCTAACTTTGCCGGCTATTCCATTCCACACGCGCCGCCCGGCGACTGGTCGATCAGCGCGACGCGGGTCGATACCGCGACGCAGCCGCTGACCGTCACGACCTACGCCGATCTCGACGCGGCGCTGCAGCTGCGCGCGGCGACCGACCACGCGTGGTATCCCCTCGGCGCGTCGGTGGTGATCAGCGCGTCGCTATCGAACAACGTCAGCGGCGCGGACACGCGCGCCACCGTCGAATGGCTGGGCGACGGAACCGCGCCGCGCGGCGCACCCATCGAACTGGGCTTGCTCGAAGAAGGCGAGCCGGGCACGTACGCCAACACCATCGCCGGGCTGACGCGCGGCGGCTATTATCTGGTGCGCGTCACCGCGCGCGGCACAGGATTTGCGCGCGAGCGGCAGATGCTCTTCGCGATGTCGCCTAAGACCGCCGAGTTCGTCGGCGCGCCGCGCGTGCGCGTCGATGGCGCGGCTGGCAATTATTCCGCGCTGGTGATCGATGCGACCGTCAACGCGACGCGCGCGGGCGCGTTCGCGCTATCGGCAACCCTGCGCGGCGCAAAGGGTCAACTCGTCACGTCGCTCACCGCGCCGATCACGCTGACCGTTGGCGCGCAGCCCGCGTCCATCCAGATCCCAGGACGCGATCTCCGCGCGGCGGGCATCGACGGACCGTACTCGATCGGGCTGATTCTGATGGACGCGGCGTGGACGGCGGTGCAGGTGGACGAAATGCCAAACGCGCTGACAACCGACGCGTACCGCGCGAATGATTTTGCGCGGTAGGGCGGGGGGACCCCGCCCCTACAGGAGCACACTATGAAATTGAATCGCCGAGGGGTGATTGGAATCGGAATCATCGTCGTCCTGGTTGCGCTCGCCGCGATTGGCATCGCACTGACGCAGCCCAAGACAACTTCCGCACCGAACACCGCGGTCGTGCGCCGCGGCGATCTCAGCGCGTCGGTGAACGCGACTGGCAAAGTGCAGGCGAAGAAATCGGCGCGGCTGGCGTTGCCGCTCTCGGGCAGCGTGGCGAACATCTTCAAGCGCGAAGGCGATGACGTGAAAATGGGCGACGTGATTCTTTCGCTGGGCGCGGACGATGCGACGCGCCGCGTCAAGCAAGCCGAGCTTAACCTGCAATCGCGGCTGCTCGATCTGGCGCGCGCCAAAGCCGCGCCGAGCGATGCCGATATTACGATCGCGCGGGCAAACTTGCAGAAAGCGACGATCGCCGTCGCCGCGGCAGAGGCGGCGTATACCGCCAGCCCGAACGCGCAGAACGACGCGGTGCGCCAAGCCGCGCACGCCGATCTCGACATTGCGCGCGCTAGTTTCAACCGCACGACCAATGGTCCAACGCAAACGGACATCGACGCGCTGCAAAATACGGTGACGAGCGCGCAGATCGATTTGGATTCTGCCAAGCAATCGCTTGCGCAGACCCAGCTGACCGCGCCGTTCACTTCCACCGTCGTCGAAATCAACGTGCATGTCGGCGAGCTCGTCGGCGGTTTCAGTCCGCTGGCGACGGTTGCCGATCTGACCGCGCTTGAAATTGCCGCGGACATCGACGAGATCGATGTCGCCAACGTCCAGGTGAGCCAGTCGGTCCAAGTCCGCTTCGACGCGTTTCCCGGCGAAACGTTCAGCGGCAAACTGACGCGCCTCTTCCCCGCCGCATCGACCCAGCGCGGCACGACGACCTATTCAGCCATTGTGGATTTCGACGGGAAGGATTTCAAGGTGCGGCCCGGAATGGGCGCTAATTTGAAAATCCAAACGGTCGAAAAAACAGGTGTCCTGCTCGTGCCGAACCGCGCGCTGAAGAGTGTCGGCGCGCGCCGAGCCGTGCACGTCGTCGCGCCGGGCGAGCCGCGTGACGTGATCGTCGAAACCGGCGCGACGGACGGAAATGAGACCGAAATTGTGAGCGGCGTGAACGAAGGCGATCAGGTGCAGTTGAACTAGACATTTCACCGCGAAGACGCGAAGAAACAACAATTGTTCCTTTGCGTCCTTCCCGCTCTTCGCGGTTCCAATGAGTTTTGGTGAAATGGTCAACCGGTTAAACTCGACCCAACGCAAGCGCTTCGCCGCGCGGCTCATTTCCTGGTACGCTAAACACCAGCGCGATCTGCCCTGGCGCCGCGACGCGCGCGATCCGTACCGCGTGTGGGTTTCCGAAGCGCTGCTACAACAAACGCAGGTCGCCACGGTCATCCCGTACTACGCCCGCTTCATCGCGCGCTTTCCGAGTCTGCGCACGCTCGCCGCCGCGCCGCTGGACGATGTGCTCAAAGCGTGGGAAGGCGCGGGCTATTACGCCCGCGCGCGGAACTTGCACCGTGCCGCGCAAGAAATCGTCGCGCGGTTTGGCGGCAGAATTCCGCAGAGGGTCGACGAACTGCTGACGCTGCCCGGCATCGGGCGGTACACCGCCGGCGCGATCGCCAGCATCGCGTTCAACCGTGACGCGCCGGTGCTCGACGGGAACGTGACGCGCGTGCTCTGCCGCTATTTCAACCTCGCGGCTGATCCGAAAGGGGCGAGCGCGCAGAAGGAATTGTGGCAACTCGCGGAGGCGTTGCTGCCGCGCGGCAAAGCCGGCAAGTTCAACCAAGCGCTGATGGACCTGGGCGCGACGGTGTGCACGCCGCGCAGTCCGGCGTGCGGCGTGTGTCCGCTCCAGCGCGGCTGCGCGGCGCGGCGGCTGGGGATTCAGGCGCAATTGCCGGCGAAACCCAAGAAGAAAACGCTCCCGCATCATCAGGTTGCGGTGGGCGTCATTTGGAAACGCGGCAAGATTCTGATCGCCAAGCGGTTTGCGCGGGATTTACTGGGCGGCTTGTGGGAATTTCCCGGCGGGCATCAGGAAAAGGGCGAATCGCTCGCGCAGTGCGTGCGGCGCGAGGTACATGAGGAGTTGGGGATCGCCGTGAAGGTCGAGAATGAATTCGCGGTGGTCGAGCACGCGTACTCGCACTTTCGCATCACGCTGCACGCGTTTCACTGCCGCTGGCGGCGCGGGCGCCCGCGCGCGATCGGCTGCGCGGAATGGCAGTGGGTCTCGCCGCGTGGGCTGTCGCGCTACGCGTTCCCGGCGGCGAATCGGAAAATCATCACCGCATTCAAAAAGTGACGTCTGGTGCGTGTTGCCAAACTCGCCTCGCGTCACTCGTCACTCGCCGCATTATTGCGCCGGCGGATCGAAGGTCTTGATATCGTACGTCCCCGTCCCGCTCCAGAACATCCAGCCGTAACTCCCCGCATCGTTCGCTGCTTTTCTCTGCATGCGGTATTGCGGCACTCCAAAATCGCCGTGACCCGGATACGCTTGCAGCCACAGCCGCACCTTGGCGGAAGTCTTTTCCACCGCGCGCTTGTAGCTGTTGTAGACGACGTCGTACGGGCAGAGGTCTGCCACGGCGCAATTGCGAATGCCCAGCCCCTTCGTCAGCAAATCACTCGCCCCGACCCAGGTATCCGGATAGACCATCGGTGAAATGTAATCAAGGTACGGACCCAGATCGCGCAGCCGTTGACCGGTGCCCTGATCGTCCTCGGTCGCCGTCGTCAGCCCGAAAACATCCGCCGAGATGAACACGCCGGTCGGTCGCAATTCTTTCTGGGCGCGCGCTAGGAACCCGGCAATCGCGGCGACGCGCGTGTCTTCGGTGTAATCGGTTCCGAAAGTAACACCGGTAATGCGTCCCGGGAAGCGCACGTAATCGAACTGGACTTCGTCGAACCCCAGTGCGACGATTTCCTTTGCCAGCGCGATGTTATAAGTCCAATTGTCGGTGTTGTACGGATTCAGCCACTGCTGTCCGCCATTTTCGGTGAACACCGTGCCGTTCAAATTCCGAATCGCCAGGTTCGGCCGCGTGCCGGCAAGCAGCGTGTCCTGGAACACGGCGAGCCGCGCGATGCAGTAAATGTTTTGCATCTTGCAGCGCTCGACGACTTCGCGCAAGTCAATGGTATCCGGGCGCGTCGACGGCGCGCCGATGTCTTTCGCCAGCGGTACTTGGGAATCCCAACCCAGCCGACCCTTCTCCGATTTCACGGTGATGACGATAGCGTTCAACTCGGTCTTGTTCGCCAGATCCATCAATTCGCGGACGCGCTCCGCCGGCAAGCCGAATGGAATATGGATCGCTTTGACGAGGAACGGCGCGAGCTTGATGTCGCGGCGCGTCACGCCGCTCACTTCGCTTTGCGTTTTGCGATAACCGGGCGACTTGAAGGTGAGCGCCGTTTTCGCCGGTACGTTGTCGAGATGATACGCCCCCTTGGCATCCGTCGCAACGAT
The DNA here is from genome assembly GCA_037445855.1 of Chloroflexota bacterium. Lineage (GTDB taxonomy): Bacteria > Chloroflexota > Anaerolineae > UBA4142 > UBA4142 > DAIDTM01. The sequence continues at coordinate 20,952 of JBBIJS010000014.1, forward strand.
GAGCGTGCCCGAATACACCAGCGTGCCGCTGATCGGCTGCCCGGTCGCGGCATCGGTGACGACGCCGTCCAGCGTATTCGGACGCAACGCGATTTGCACATCGCCGCCGCCGGTGAAGATCGCGCTGCCGGCTTCGTACCCGGGCGCGGACGCGCGGATCGCCGCGCCCGTCTTGATACGCTTGAGCGCCGCCCGCCCCGCCGCGTCGACCGGCACTGCCGGATCGCCATTCTGAATTTGCGCTTTGACCACCGGCTGATTCGTGTACTTGTCGACCACGCTGGCGGTGATCGTGTTGGGCGCAAGGGCGAGATCGAAATTACTCTGTCCTTCAAACTTGACCGCGATCGGCGAATAGCCGGGCATCTGAACGGTGATCGCTGTGCCGGTCTTGACGCCGCGCGCTTCAAAGTCACCTTGCGCGTTCGTGCTGACCGCTTTATCGCCGATCAAAAGTTGCGCGTTCGCGATTGGCGCATTCATTTCCGCGTCGCGGACGCTGCCCGTGACGCGATTCGGCGTGAGCAGCAGATCGAGCGTAAACGTGCGCGCAAAGAGATCGTCGCCGTTCAGCATCGTTTGCTGCGGCGCGTAGCCGTCGGCAGAAACAGCGAGCGGCGTTTTGCCGCGCGCAACGGCAATGCCGTATTGACCTTGCGCATTCGTCGTCGCAGTCTGATCTGAAATTTTGATGAGCGCTCCTTCGATAGGAGCGTTCGTTGCCGCGTCACGCACGCTGCCGGTCAGTTGTCGGGTCTCTCCAAACAGGAAAAACAAAACGGCGAGGAGCGCCACCACGGGGACAACGCCAATGAGGATTCGCTTGAGCATTGCCGCCATTATAGCATAGTTCTCTCCACAATCAATTCACACAAACCCGCTCGGCCGTCCACAACCATTGTGTGATATAATATCAGGAGCACTACAGCTGGTGGTTGATGATACATGCGCCTTAATCTTCGATCACCATTCACCGCTTGTCCACAACGCTGCGCGCGCGAAAAATATTTTCAGCGCGCTAAAAATAATCGGTGCGGGCGTTGTGGCTGAATCTTAAAGACTTGGAACGCGCTTTTCTTTTTTAAGGTAAATGTCTTGTGCGCGCCAGATTATTCTGTTAGACTATAGTCCCATATGAACGCACACGACATCTGGCACGCGACGCTCGGCGAACTTCAGCTGCAAATGACCCGCGCCACCTTCGACACCTGGGTGCGTCCTACACACGCGATCAATTACCAGGATGGGGCGATGGTCGTCGGCGTCCACAGTCCCTACGCCAAAGAGTGGCTGGAAAACCGGCTGAACACAACCATCCAGCGGACGGTGACCGGTATTGTGGGCAAGTCAGTGGAGATGCGATACGTGGTGAAAGACAGTCGGTCCTCCCGCGACAATGAACCCGCGCGCGATAACGAATTCGATGTCGGCTCGCCGCGTGACAAGAGCGCCGGTGAATCCGCGGTGCGTGCGGACGAAGAGAGCGCCACCGCCGTGCGCGCGCGGAGCGACGAACTGGCGGCGCGCGCCACTGCATCGCTCAATCCCAAGTACACCTTCGAGACCTTCATCGTCGGCAAGTCCAACCAACTCGCGCACGCTGCCGCGCTTGCGGTCGCCGAGCATCCGGGCGAATCGTACAATCCGCTCTTTCTCTACGGCGGCACCGGACTGGGCAAGACGCATTTGCTGCACGCCCTCGGTCACCGCACGCTGACCCGCGATCGCCGCGTGATGTACGTCTCATCGGAAACATTTACCAACGACCTGGTCAACGCCATCCGCAATCAGACCACGAACGAGTTCCGCCGCGTCTATCGCGAGGTCGATCTCTTGTTGATCGACGACGTTCAATTCATCGGCGGCAAGGAATCGACGCAGGAAGAATTTTTCCACACCTTCAACCACTTGTACTCCGCGAACAAACAGATCGTCATTTCCAGCGATCGACATCCGCGCGCAATTCCGACCCTGGAGGAGCGCGTGCGCTCGCGCTTTGAAGGCGGGATGATCACCGATATCCAGCCGCCGGATTTCGAAATGCGAATCGCGATCCTGCGCACCAAAGCCGAGGCGCTCACCGTCACCGTGCCGGACGACGTAGTCGATTTCATCGCGCGCAAAGTGCAGAGCAACATCCGCGAATTGGAAGGCGCGTTGACGCGGGTACTGGGTTATGCGCGGCTGATGAGCGCGTCGATCACCGTCGAGCTGGCGACGACCGTCTTGCAGGATATTCTGCGCCACCAGCCGATCACGACCGAGCAAGTTTTGCTCGCCGTCGCCGAGTTCTATCGACTCGATATTGCCGATTTGACCGGGCGCGCGCGCAACAAAGAAGTCGTCGTCCCACGCCAGATGGCGATGTACCTTCTGCGCGAAGAGACCGGCACATCGCTCCCGCAGATCGGTGAGTTGCTGGGCGGACGCGACCACACAACGGTGATGTACGCTCACGACAAAATATCGGAGCTCATCGAGACCGACGACACGCGGCGGCGCGAGGCATTGGCGATCAAAGAGCGCCTCTACCAGGAACCCAAGGGCTAGGAGTTTGTCGGAGAACCCCGTAGCATAGCCGCTTGTCGGCGTTCTCGCCG
>JBBIJS010000015.1:0-421 GCA_037445855.1 Chloroflexota bacterium
CTCGACAGTCTGCTCGGATAAGTTGTCCGGCATCGCTTTCGGAGTGACTTGCTCTCCCTTCAACCAGTTTGCCGCATTGACATACACTGCTTGCGTGCTGGTCTGCTTTTGCAGGAACAACAAGCAAGTGTAGGTCGTCGCTTCCTCAAAAACCTGTGCATCGCCAAAGTCAACGACTTTCCAAAGTACTTTGGCGTCGGCAATCAATTTCCGCAGTCCCTTGCCATAATCTGTGTTGAAGAATTTCTTCGGCAGAATCATTCCAAAGACGCCGCCCGGCTTGAGCAATTGCAGTGCTCGCTCGACAAACAACACATAGATGTCGTAATTGCCGGTTGCCGCCGCGTAGTGCTTGTTGAAGAACGTCACTTCGTCTTTCGGCAGCGTTTGGATGCGCACATACGGTGGATTGCCCACAATC
>JBBIJS010000015.1:431-14253 GCA_037445855.1 Chloroflexota bacterium
GATATTGCGCGCGGTAACAAAAGGCGGATTGCCCACAATCACATCAAACCCACCATCCGCCATGACGGTGCGGAACTGTTCGTCCCAGTTGAACGGATTCCGCTTCTTCCAGTCCGCGCCAAAATACTCTTCCAATTCTTTCGGCGTGCCGCTGATGAGCGAATCGCCCTGCCGGATGTTCTCCAGCTTGGGCAGCTTCTCTGGCACACTCAGCGCTTTGAGCAGCAGGTTGAGCTGCGCGACCTCGACCGCCTGCTCGTCCTTGTCCACGCCGTAGAGGTTCGACGTGAGAATTTGCATGTGCCGCGCGTAGTCGTGCACCGACCTCTCCCCTCGCCCCTCTCCTGAGAGGAGAGGGGAACTTTTCCCCTTCCCTGCAAGGGAAGGGGGTTGGGGGATAGGTCGGTCTTGACCACTCTCGCGCGCCAGGAATTGATCGATCACATCAAACGCTTCGATGAGGAACGAGCCAGAGCCGCACGCCGGATCAAGCACGCGGACGGTGCGCGCCGCGTTGTAGCCATTCTCCTCCAGGTATCGGCCAAGCGTTTGCTGCACGATGTACTTGACCACGAACGTCGGCGTGTAGTAAATCCCCTGCGATTTGCGCTTGGCATTCTTCAAACCTCGCGAAGGCGCGGAGCGTGAACCTTCGCGAGGTTCTCTATCGGAAACCACATAGCCCAGGTATTGTTCGTAGACGCGACCCAGCACGTCGGCATCGATCAGCGCAAAATTGTAACTCGTGAAATTCGCCGACGAGCCATACAAGCCGCTGATAATGTCCGCCAGCGTCGATGGCTCGCCGATGTCGAGGTCTTCGGAATAATGCGGCGCGAAAAGCTGACTGTTGTACACGCCGTCGAGTTCGCGGAATCGCTGGTTGAGCGCGGGGATCAAATCGTTGGGGCGATTGCGGTCTTTCAGTTCGCGCACGAGCGCGATCAGTTTTTCGGTTTCCACCTCGCGGTCTTCCGCCGTGCGAATAAAAATCAACCGGTCGAGGATGCGCTGCACCGCGTCGTCAATCTGCTTGGCGTCGTACAGTTTGCCGCGATTGTATTCGCGCAGCAGTTTGTAGAGCTTGCCGCGCCAGTCTTTTAGATTATCGAACAACGCCTGCGTAATCGGCGTCTTGATAATCTTCTTGAACACCTTCTCCGCTTCGCGGTCGAGCACGCCTTCCAGGATCGCCGGGCGCGACAGCCACCACAGTTCGTCGAGACGCGGCAGGTAATCGTCCACGCTAAACTCTTTGAACTGCGCCTGAAAAGGATTCTGCTCGCGCGCTTCGGCGTTGAAAATCTTCAGCCCTTCAAAATCCGAAAGCACTGCCCACGTCACGCCCTTGTGGTACGCATAGTCGATCGATTGCTGCGCCCAGCGCGGATCGTTCAGGTCTTCGCCGATGCGTTTGGTCTCTAACACAAAGCGGCGCACGCCGTTGATACGGAAGGAGAAATCGACAAAGCCGCGCGAGATTTTCTCTTCGGCGGCAACCTCGCGCATGTCGTCGATATTCCATTCCAGCGCGCGAAACATTGGCAGGATGAAATCCTTGCGCGTGTCGGCTTCGTTGTACGCGTCGCGCGCGCGCTTGGAAAGCGCCTTGAATTTCTTGACGCGCTCTTCGATTTGATCGTGCGCGGTTTGTGGGGGCATGGTTTGCCTTTGGCTGGGGAGAGTCTGATTTGCCAAAGTATACCACGCAAGCGCGGAAAACAAAAACAGCCATCGAATAGAATCTGATGACTGTCGTTACTTCTGTCGGTTCCAAATCAATCGGCGCATGCCAATGCCGCGGGCGACTAGAAGTCGCTGCACCAACCGCGCAAAGTCGCCCTTCGGCGACTGACGTAGCCGACGGAGGTCGGCTTCGTGCCCGTGTTGCTGCGATTTCAATCGCCCGTGAACAAATCTTAGTTGCATTAGGCGCATACCGCTTTCGCTGTACATCGGCGCGGTTTCTAACCGCCGACAATAATTTTGAAACACGCGCTTACTTTTTCGCAGCCAATATCTTGCGCGTCTCCACGACATCGTCGCGCATCTGCGCGATGAGCGCGTCCACGCTGTTGAACTTGATCTCGCCGCGCAATCGCTGGATGAACTTCACCTCGATGACCTGATCGTACAGGTCGCCGTCAAAATCGAGCACGTAGACTTCGACCAAGCGATGACCCGCATCGAACGTCGGACGGATGCCGATATTTGCCGCGCCGTCGCGCCATTCGTCGCCGATCTTGACGCGCACCGCGTAAATGCCGTCCGCCGGAATCAGGCGGCGTTCCGCGATCGCCAGGTTCGCGGTCGGAAAGCCGAGCGTCCGCCCGCGCTGGTCGCCTTTCACCACGCGCCCGCGCACGGACGGATAGCGTCCGAGAAACCGCGTGGCGTCCGCGAGGTCGCCGTCGGCGATCATCTGGCGAATGCGCGAGCTCGACATGATCTCGCCGTCGAACACTTGCGGCTCGACGACAGTCACGCTGAACCCTTTTTCACCGCCGAGCGCGCGCAGGAATTCGACATTCCCTTCGCGCTTGTAACCGAGCGCGAAATCCGCGCCGCAAAAAATCTCGCGCAGGTGCAGATGATCGAGCAGCAGCTGGACGAAATCGCGCGCGCGGATCTGCGAGGTCTCCAGACTGAATGGAAACACCACCGCGTAGTCGAGTCCCAGCGGCGCGAGCAGATCGAGCCGCTCTTCGATCGTGCTGAGGTATTGCAGCGGCGAGTTGGGGCGGAGGACGATCTTGGGATGCGGATGCAGCGTCACGAGCGCGCTTGCCGCGCCAATTTCCTGCGCGCGCGCGACGACGCGTTCGATCAAGTACTGATGCCCGCGATGGATTCCATCAAATGAGCCGATCGCCAGCACGGTGGGTCGCGGAATGTGGGCGGTGGTTGGGTCGCGGAGGATTTCCATAGCACGATTTTCGATTTCTGATTTCTGATTTAGGATTGTCGGCTCTACCGGCTTAAAGCATAAATCGAAAATCCTAAATCGGAGAACGCAGTCGCCGTTCAGATTACAAATACTTTCCTGGGCTTCCATTCATCCGCCGCAGTGCCGCGCTCCAGCAGCGCCACCAGCTCGCCGCTGGTCGAGTACGCGCGCAGCAACGCGGTGGAATATTCACGCCCGCAGGTCAGCGGCTTGCCTTGCTGCACGCGCCGCGCCGTGTCCGAATCGATGATCACGGCTTGGAATCGCAGCAGCGCTTCGTCGAGGGGCAGCAGATAGCGTTCCGCGTAGCCGCCCGCGAACGCCTCGCGCAGTTGATCGAGCGTGTGGGATTCTTCGAGGATAAAGTGCCCGCTGGCGAGGCGCGTCAGCGCGGCGAGGTGCGCGCCGCAGCCGAGCGCCGCGCCCAGGTCGTGCGCGAGCGAGCGGATATACGTGCCCTTGCTGCAATGCACGTCGAACTCGATCTCCGGCAGCGTCGCCTCGCGCAGGTCGATCGAAAAAATCTCGACCGCGCGCGTCGCGGTGTGCACGGGCTTGCCCTGCCGCGCCAGCTTGTAGAGCGGCACGCCCTTTTGCTTGATCGCCGAATAAGCCGGCGGCATCTGCGATTGCTTGCCGACCAACGCGCGCAGCGCGCTCTCGATCTGCTCGCGCGTCGCGGTCACCGCGCGTTCTGCGACCACCGCGCCGGTCGCGTCGTACGTGTCCGTTTCGACGCCGAGGCGGACGCGCGCGCGGTACTTTTTATCGTGCTCGCCGAGAAACTCGACCACGCGCGTGCCTTGCCCCACGCAGACGAGCAGCACGCCGGCTGCCAGCGGGTCCAACGTGCCGGCGTGCCCGACGCGCTGCAAGCGCGAATACTTTCGCACGATGCTGACGACATCGTGCGACGAAATGCCGGCGGGCTTGTTGACATTCAGGATGCCATTCAAGCCGCGGGGGACTGCGGTGGAGGAGCCGAGGGTTTGAGTTTGGAGTGGGCAGTTAAATGCTGCGCCGCAGGTTGAACAAGGCATGGATGTGTTCGAGGAGACCGGTAAGCAAGTAGACCAGGACGCAAGGCAATTCCTTGTTTACCTGTTTCCTTGCCTACGTGTTTGCCAAAGACCTTTTGATTTCCGCGAGCACGCGCTCGCGCGCCGCGGGCAGCGGACCATCGATCAACGCGCCGGATGCCTGTTTGTGCCCGCCGCCGCCGAGCCGCGCCGCGATCGCGGAGACATCATAGCCGACGCGCGAGCGCAAGCCCACGTCGATCTTGCCACCCTCTTTTTCCGTCAAGATGAGCGCGATCTTGGCGGCGTCGACGCTCAACAGTTGATTGATAATTCCGCCGGCGCCATTCCCATTGATTCCCATTTCGCGCAAAAGTGTTAGAGGAATCTCCGCCCACAACACGACGCCGTCGAGCGTGGCTTCGCTAAAGACCCTGCCGCGCAGACGCAGACTGGCAAGCGGAACCTGATTGAACGAGCGCTCGACGATATCCGGGATCGATGCGCCGGCTTGCATCAGCGCGGTCGCCGTCCGCAGGGTCTCGACTGTCGTGTTCGCGGTGCGAAAGCCGAGCGTATCGGTGACGACGCCGGTTAGCAGGCACTGCGCGATCTTCTGATCGAGCGGAATCCCCAGCGCGCCGACCAATCGATAAATGATCTCCGCGGTCGACGCCGCGTTCGTGTCTACGTAATTCAGCGGCGCGAAATGCTCGTTCGTGATGTGATGGTCGATGGCAAGCACCGGGCGGCGATTGAATAACGTGGGATCGTACGCCGCGCCGAAGCGGTCGGCGGAACTGCCGTCGACGAAAACCAGAAATTGTTCGTCGGTTGGCACTTTGGGAGTCAGCTCGGCAAAGCCATCGAGGTATTCAAAGGTAGTGGAGACGTGATCGTTGCACGTGACGGTGACGGTCTTGCCGATTTTGCGCAGCGCCCAGGTCAAACCGAGCGCCGAGCCGAGGCAATCGCCATCCGGCATGATGTGCGCGGCAATGAAGATTTTGTCGTAGCGTTTGAGATGTTCGACGGCGCTGGCAAAGGAATTTGAATGGTCCATAGCCCTGATTCAGAAGACGGAGGACGGACGACGCAGATCGCGGTCATTCGTCCTCCGTCCTTCGTCATTTCTTCTTTCGTGGATTCTTGCGCGGACTGGCTTGCGCGGCGCGCTCCTCGGCTTCGACCTGCTCCAGCACCTGCAAAAAACGCTCGCCCTTTTCGATCGACTGATCGAGTTGGAAGCGAATTTCCGGCGCGAAGCGCAGATCGAGGTTCTCGGCGAGGCGCTTGCGGAAAAAGCCCGCCGCCCGCGCGAGCGCGTGCATCGTCTCGCGCGACGCGTTGGGATCGGCGCGCGGCGCGACAAAAATCTTGGCGATGCTGAGATCGCCGCTGACTTGTACGCGCGTCACGTTCAGATTTTCCAACCGCGGGTCGCTGACTTGGGCGAACAGCACGCTGATCTCTTGATGGATGCGCTCGCTGACGCGCTCGGCTCGATGCGCGGGCATCTTAACTGACTTTCACTTTCTGGAAGAACTCGATTTGATCGCCTTCGTGGAAATCGTTGAACTTTTCCAGCGCCAAGCCGCACTCGTACCCTTCCGCAACTTCTTTCACGTCGTCGGTGAAACGCTTGAGCGACGAGATGCCGCCTTTGAAGACTTCGCTGCCGCCTTGCAGGACGTGCGCGGTGGAAGCGCGGACGATCTTGCCTTGCGTGACGCGCAAGCCCGCGACCGCGGTCTTCTTGACGTGGAACACTTGCAGCACTTGCGCTCGACCCACCATTATGTCCTTGAAGACCGGCTCGAGCATTCCCTTTAACGCTTTGTCGATGTCTTCGATCAGTTTGTAGATGATGTTGTACTGCCGAATGTCGATGCCTTCGGCTTCCGCGAGCGAGGCGCCCGCCGATTCCACGCCGACGCTGAACGCGATGACGATGCCTTGCGACGCCATCGCGAGCATCACGTCCGAGCGCGTGATCGTGCCGATGCCCTGGTGAATGATCTTGACTTTGATTTTTTCGTCGCCCAGTTTTTCCAGCGACGAGACGATCGGCTCCAGCGATCCTTGCACGTCGGCTTTGACGATGAGCGCAAGCTCTTTGACGATGCCGGCTTGGAACTGCGCGAAGAGATCATTCAGACTGATCGAGCGCGTTGGTTTCTGTTCCGCCTGCCGCTTGGCGAGCGCGCGCTCGCTGCCGCGATAGCGCGCGATGCGCTCGTCGGCGACGACGGTGAACATTTCGCCGGCTTCGGGCACCTCGGACAAGCCAGTGACCGCGACCGGGTCGGCTGGACCGGCGTCCTTGACGATCTCGCCTTTGTCGTTGAACATCGCGCGAATCTTGCCCCACACCGCGCCGATCAACACCGCGTCGCCGATGTGCAACGTCCCTTCGTTGACGATGAGCGTTGCCATCGGACCTTGCTGCTTGTCCAGTTTCGATTCGATCACCACGCCCGCGGCGGGCTTGGTCGGGTTGGCGCGGAGGTCGGCGAGTTCGCTGACGACCAGAATATTTTCCAGCAGCTCGTTGATGCCGGTCTTTTGTTTCGCCGACATTTCGACGACGGTTACTTCGTCTTTGCCGCCCCAGACCGCGAGACCGAGATCGGAGAGCTGCTGCTTGACGCGGTCGACGTTGGCATTGGCTTTGTCGATCTTGTTGAGCGCGATGATGATCGGCACTTGCGCCGCGCGCGCGTGGTTGATCGCCTCGCGCGTCTGCGGCATCACGCCGTCATCCGCCGCGACGACGATGATCGCAATGTCGGTCGCCTTGGCGCCGCGCGCGCGCATCGCGGTGAACGCTTCGTGACCCGGCGTATCGAGAAATGTGATGCGCTTGCCGTCGTGCGTCACCTGGTACGCGCCGATGTGCTGCGTGATGCCGCCGGCTTCGCCCGCGGCAACATCGGCGTGGCGGATCACATCCAGCACTGAAGTTTTGCCGTGATCCACGTGACCCATCACGGTAACCACCGGCGGGCGCAGGACGAGGTTCGCCGCTTCGATTTCCGTGTACTCGCGCTTCTTTGGAATGCTCGTCAGCGTGACCTGCTCCGGCTCGACGACGATCACTTTTTGCTCGACCACTTCAAAGCCCAATTCGCCGGCGACGAGCGACGCGGTGTCAAAGTCGATCGGTTGATTGATGTTCGCCATGATTCCGTTCGCCATCAACTTTTTGATAATATCGATCGGACCGACTTTGAGGTACGCCGCGAGATCGCGCACTGTCAAGTTCTCCGGTAATTCGACCGGCAGTTTGGGTGGCGGAGGCGGCGGAGGCGCGACCGGTCTTGCCGGCAGAGTCGGCGCGGGCGCGCTAGGACGCGGCGCGGCAGCGGCAACGGGTCGCGCGCCGTGAGGGTTGGGTTTTGTGACGGGCATGCCAGGACGCGGCGCGGCGGCTGCAATGGGTCTCGCGCCGGGCGCGCCAGGACGCGGCGGGGCAGCGGTTGCGGGTCTCGCGCCGGGTCTGGTGACGGGCGCGGCGGCGGGGCGAGGCGCGACGGTCATCTCCGGTTTGGCGACCGGCGCGACGGTCTTTACCGGCGCGGAGTGTGCGGCGGGTTTGGCTGCCGCGGGTTTCGCCGCGGAGGCAGCGGGCGACGCGGTGGCTTTGCGCGCGGGCGCGGCAGCGGGCTTGCGCGTCGTCGGTTTTTCTTTCTTCTTGTCGTCTGGTTTTGTGATCGATTTTGAATCAGGCATAACGTGACACTCCTTTGCAATCCAAAAAGGCGCGCGCGGACGATTTCCGGCAGCCGCGGATGAGTGGCTCAGAGCTATCTTCGATTACGCGATGAACGAGGGAGCGCCGTTGTGGAAATGCCTCTGCTGACGGACGGGCGGGGCATACGCGCGGGGAGAAACGGAATGGACGCGGCTCAAGCGTTCATTGGCTGGCTCTCCTGTGCGTTTCGCAAATCCGCGCAAGGCGCGATCGGCGAGCGGTCTCCCGTCCTGCCGCGCACGACAGGACTGTTGATGGCGCTCATTCTGTTTTGGTCGCCGCCGCGGTCGCCGGTCGCGGCGGCAGCGTCGCCGCGTATTCGCGCAGCTGCGCGAGGTCTTCCGAATGGATGGCGGTTTCCAATTTGAGCGCTTGTTTCAATCGTTCCGGGTTGGACAACGCCGTGTCCCAACATTCGCGCTGGCGGCACAGGTACGCGCCGCGCCCGGCTTTCTTGCCGGTCGCGTCTGCCTGCACGCGGCTCTCCGCGGTTCGCACGACGCGCACGAACTCGCGTTTGCTGCGCACGGTGCGGCACGCAATGCAGGTGCGTTGTGGGATATGTTTAGTTGCCATACAAGTTTGGTCGCTGGGTGGTTAGGGAATTTGGTCGTTGGTTAAAGGCAAACGGAACTTCCTAACGACCAAACCACCAAACCACCTAACCACCCCATTATTCCTCAACCTGATCTTCCCATCCGCCGCGCGACCGGCTGCCTTTGCGTTTACGTTTAGCAACGACTTTGCCGAGCGACTCGTCGAACACCAGCGTCTGCCGCTTGCGACGATCGGCTTTGCGCTTGAGCGCCTCCTCCGGCGTTTCGCCTTCGACGGTTTCTTCCTCGGCTTCAAATTCTTCCCATGCCTGCGCGAACGTTTTCCCGGTGCCGGGGACAATCGCGGTGTCGGCTTCGACCGGCGCTTCGGCGACTGGAACGGCGGCAACTTCCGGCGCGATTTCTGCCGCGCCCGTTTCTTCCGCCGCGGCTTCCGTCTCGGGCTGTGCTTCCGCGGTAACTTCTTCGATCACTTCCGGTTCCGCGACCGGTTCCTCAGCCGCGAACGACGCGATCTGCTCGGCGGCTTCTTTTGCCGCGCGCTCCGCTTCGATTTCTTCCGGCGTCATCGCGGCGAGCCGGTCGGCTTCTGCTTTCTCACGGCGTTCGCGATCTTCCTTGACTTGGGTCTCGCTCTTGATGTCGATGCGCCAGCCGGTCAACTTCGCGGCGAGGCGCGCGTTCTGTCCTTCCTTGCCGATCGCCAGTGACAACAGTTTGTCGTCCACCATCACGTTGGCAACTTTATCGCCGTTAGCCTCCTCGACGAGATGGACCGCCAGAACTTTGGCGGGGCTGAGCGAGTTGGCGATAAAGCGTCCCAAATCGCGGCTCCATTCCACCACGTCGATCTTTTCGCCGTTCAACTCGTTGACAATGGCTTGGATGCGCACGCCGCGCTGTCCGACGCACGCGCCCACCGGATCGATGCCATCCTGCACTGCGTGGACGGCGATCTTGGAGCGCGAGCCGGCTTCGCGCGCCATCGCCTTGATCTCGACCAACCCGTTGAAGATTTCCGGGACTTCTAACTCGAACAAGCGGCGCAGCATGTTGCGATGCGTGCGCGATAAGATCACCTGCGGTCCGCGCGAGGTCTTGTTGACTTCGGCGATGTAGGCGCGGATTTTCTGACCATGGCGATAGCGCTCGGTGGGAATCTGCTCGCTGCGCGGCAAGACCGCTTCCAGCTTGCCGAGGTTCACGGTGATGTTTTGGGAATCGACGTTGTGGACGGTGCCGAGGATCAACTCGCCCTCGCGGGAAGAGAAGGTGGTGAATAACACGTCGCGTTCCGCTTCGCGGATGCGCTGCAAGATCACTTGCTTGGCGGTCTGCGCGGCAATGCGCCCAAAATCGTCGGGCGTGGTTTCGATCTGAATGATCCCGGCGATCTGCGCCATCGGATCGACAATCTGCGCTTCCGGCAGCGTGATCTCGGCTTTGGGATCGTGAACCTCGTCCACGATGGTCTTAGCGGCAAAAATCCTGACCTTGCCGCTGGTCGCATCGATGTTAGCGGAAATATTCTGTCCGCCGCCAAAGTTGCGTTTATAAGCAGACACCAGCGCCTGCTCGACCGCGTCAATGACGATCTCTTTGGGCAGACTGCGCTCGTTGCAGAGTTGCGTAATTGCGACGAGAAAATCATTCTTCATAATGGGATGACCTCGTACCTCACGCGCTGAATGCTTTTCGATCCGATAGTCCCAAGCGTATCCCCGCCGGTAAATAAGAAAAGTGGGGGATGCCCACTTTTCAAGGTCGTGCTGCGGAGGACGAACAGCCGCTAGTATAGCACAATCTCCAATTTCGTCAAATCGTTTGACACGTTACGCGCGGCGGTGTATGATGCAGATAACGATGCGACGATCCAACGACATACAGGCGCTGCTTCGCTGTCCAGTCTGCAATGCACGACTGGAGACGCAAACCGCAGCGATTCCGCCGATTATTTCGAGCGGCGTGCGAAATCATGTGGCTGATCCTTATCGGTGCGTGGGGGAAATCCAGCGAGTGCTCAAGGCGCACGGGTTGGCGTACGCCGAGGCGCTCTTTATGATTCAGGTTCATCTCCAGCCGTACGATTTCACGCGTTTTACGCCGCTAGGACAGCGCCGATGAGATTGGATTTGAAAACGCTATTCAATCGGAGGCGGCTGGTGCTCGCGCTCATTCCAATCCTGCTTTTCCTCGCGTTGCTGCTTGTGCTGTACCAGCAGGTGGACGCGCGCGCGAAAGTGGACGGGGCGCGGCGCGCGGACGCGATCATCGTGCTTGGCTCCGCGGTGTGGGCGGGCGAGCGCGCCAGTCCGTCGCTCTACGCGCGCACGCAGCACGCGATCGCGCTGTATCGCGCCGGTTACGCGCCCGCGCTGATTCTATGCGGCGGCTTGGGCGGCTATCCGCCCAGCGAAGCGGAAGTGATGCGGCGGCTCGCGGCGAGCGCAGGCGTGCCCGCGGACGCGCTGCTCTTGGATGACCAGTCGCATTCGACGGAAGAGAATCTGGCGAACGCCAAGGCGCTGATGGACGCTCGCGGCTGGCGCTCCGCGCTCATCGTCAGCGATCCGTTTCACCTGCTGCGCGCGGAACTGATCGCGCGCGATCTCGGCATCGACGCGTACGGCTCCGGCGCGCTGGACAGTCCGACGTCCACCGCGCCGCAACTCCACGTGTGGTACACGGCGCGCGAGGCGCTCGCGCTCGTTTGGTACTACACCACGCGCGTGGTCGGCGAGCCGGCGTGGTTGTACGGAATTCTGAAAGGCAGAATTTAGACAATGACAAATTAATAATGAACAAATGACAAATGGAGGATTCACCTTTTTGTCATTTGTTCATTTATCATTTGCTCATTTATCATTGGAGTTATTGTGGACCGCGCAATTCCTTCTGCCGCAAATGAAGACATTGAACTCTACCAGCGGACGTACTATTCCCTGCTGCGTTCGAGCGGCGAGATTCAGATCAAATCGCTGATCGAGACGCACGCGCAGATGGATTCTTCGCTGCATCTGCACGCGCGCGAAGAACAACCGGACATTGCCGCGTTCGTCTACTGCACGCTGCGCCTGCCCAGCTGCATTGGGCGCGTCCGCCGCGTGTTGTTGGGGCAATCGGACGAAGTGTTTGTCAAAGCCGGTTTCGCCGATGCGCCGAACTGGCAGGAGGTCAGCGCGGCGGGTCGGCGGCGCAAGCTTTTTTTCGACGGCACGGACGTGCTAGCGGCATTCATTGCCAGCGCGTCGGACATCGACGATCTGATTCCCATTCTCACCGCGCACGAAATGGAGTGGAACAAGATACACGATTTGCTCACGCAGACTGGCGCGGCGGCGCGTCTGGCAGAGTTCGCCGCGCGCGGCACGCCGCTGACGGACGCCGCGCGCGCGGCGCTGGCAAGCGACTTGCGCGTCGAGGTCGCCGATCTCGGTACGCTGGAGAATATCTGGCGCGCCGCGTTCGTTCCCAATCTCCGCGCGATCGCCGCCACCCGGAAGGAATACGCGCTGCGGCTGTTGGCGGGCTCGCTGGTGGACTATCACAAGGCAACGCAACGCTGGTGGGACAACATCGCGCGGCAAGCCGGCGCGCTCCTTGCCGGGCGGCCCGTCTATTTTATCTCCAGCAACATGCATAGTCTCGCCAACTTGATTTCCGGGCACGCGCTGACGCTGGAGCAGGAGTTGATCGATTTCATCCAAGACCTGGGTCAAGAAGATTTGATGGAAGAGTATATGGCGATTCAGTCGGAGGTGACGCGGAGCAGCAAGGAGAATTTTCTGTACTACCTTCTGAAAAAATACAACGCCAGTTCAGAGAATGCTGAAGCGGTCCAGGCGCGGCTTGCCGCCGAAATTGAAGTTGGGGTGACCAATATTGCGAGCGACCGCTACCTCGACGTGGGCGCGCAGATCATCGAATTGAACCGCTTGATTCCGGGACGACTCGACCCGCGGTTGTCGCGGGAGGGCTTGGAGCGACTGCGCCACAGCGACGCGGTCATCCTCAATATCGATTATCCCCTCGGACTGGCGGCGTACCAGATTTTTTCTGAGGTCTCGCAGAACGTCGATCGGATCAAGGGCTTCTATCTAATGGGTAAGGCGGCGACGCTGAACGGGCGCATCGGCGATGTCATCATTCCCAATGTCGTGTACGACGAGCACTCGCAAAACACGTACCTCTTCAACAACTGTTTTTCCGCGCGGGATGTCGCGCCGTACCTCACCTTCGGCTCGGTGCTCGACAATCAAAAGGCGATCAGCGTCAAGGGAACGTTCCTGCAGAACCGCAAGTTTGTGGAGCTGTTTTACCGCGAGGGGTACACTGACATCGAGATGGAAGCGGGTCCGTACCTCTCCGCGCTGTACGAGATGAGCTATCCGAAGCGCTATCCCGCCAACGAAATCGTGCGGCTGTACCAAACCGATTTCGATATTGGGTTTTTGCATTACGCGTCGGACACGCCGTACAGCAAGGGCAAGAATCTCGGCGCGGTGCATCCCTCGTACTTTGGGATGGACCCCACGTACGCCACCGCGCTGGCAATCCTGCAGCGGATTATCGCGCGGGAGACGGGATAACAAAACCGGACCGGTCTACGCGACCGGTCCGGTTTTCGATTTGTCAGCGAATGTCGATACTTCCGACGCCGCCGTCGATGCTAATGTCAATCTTGTTCGATGCAGTCGTGTAATCCGCGCTCTGATACGTGTCGCCGAATTTGGGAAAGCGCGATTCGTTCACGCGCACTCCGCCCAGCCCGCCGCTCACGCGGATGCGCGCGGCGACGCCGTCCGGAAGCGTGATCGTCGCGCTGCCGACTCCGCCATTGACGCGCAGCGTGGTCGCCCCGCTCTTCGGCGTGGTCGCGACAACCGTGCCGACGCCGGCAGCGACGTTCAGCGCGGTGACGTTCAGCGCCGAGAGATCGAGATTTACGCTGCCTACGCCGCCGTTGACGCTCAACGCGATGGGCACGTTCGGATTCAAGCCGATGTCCCAACGGCTGTTCCGTGAATCGAACAACATGAAATCGGCGCCTTCGCCGCGCAGTTCAAGCCGCCCTTCGCTGCCCGCCGTGTTGTACGTCTTGACGATGCGGACGCTTTCGCTGTGCGCGAAGCTGCCCTTCATCAAATCGGTCGCGTCAGCGCCGAGCGCGGTCACGTTCGTCGTGGCGAATCCGATGTTCAAATCGACCGACGCGCTTTTGATGTCGCCGAGCGTCTGCGCGATCGGTTCCGTGACCGCGGCGGTTGTCGGCAAGATTCCGCCGCCAGCGAACGATAGCCAGACTACGCCGCCGATCAGCGCGAGCCACAGTACGACGACGACGAGCGCGCCGATCATCGACCGCCGCCCGAAGATGATTTCCAAGCCCACCAGGATCAGGATCAGGGGCCAGAAGCGGTACGCGATCTCCCAAAACGTGAGCGGCAACATTCCAAGATTGGCGAGTAAGAATAGAATGCCAATCGTGATCAAAATCAACGGACCAATCAAACTGGGTCGTCGGTGGTACTCCATTGTGCCTCCT
>JBBIJS010000015.1:14353-22950 GCA_037445855.1 Chloroflexota bacterium
CAAAATCAACGGACCAATCAAACTGGGTCGTCGGTGGTACTCCATTGTGCCTCCTAGGAATTCAAGATTTTAGATTTATGATTTCAGATTTTTGCTACGGAGTCAACCTTGCGAAGGTTCAACGCGCACGCGTCAGCAAGCGCACGTTGTCTGACCAAAGAATATTCGATGATCAGCCCTGCACAAACCTTCGCAAGGCGGACGTTGGTCTTCAAATCTGCAATCCACAATCTGAAATCTGCAATCCATTCACTTTCTACCAAACTCGCGTTCCAATGTTGCCACGTTCAGTTGAATCATCGTTGGGCGACCGTGCGGGCAGGTACGCGGCGCGCTCGTCTGCTCCAGCCGCCGCACCAGCTCGCGCATCTCTTCGAGCGACAAAACCTGCCCGCCCTTGACTGCGATGCTTTTGCAGACGCTCGTGATGAGCCGCGCGTCCGCGGATTTTTCGAGCGGCTCCTCGCCCTGTTCCAACTCGTCGATGATCGCACCGAGCGCGGCGCGTGGGTCGCTCGCTTTCAGCAGCGCCGGCACCGCGCGAACGAGCACCGTCTGATTCCCAAACGGCTCGATCGCGAAGCCAACCGATTCGAGCGCGGCGCGATGTGTTTCGAGCGCGCCGAACTGCGCGGGCGTCAGCTGCAGCGGCGCGGGATCGAGCAACTCTTGTACCGCGAGGGTCGCGCCGGCGCGTTCCGCGGTCAGTTGTTCGTACAGCACGCGTTCGTGCGCGGCGTGTTGATCGATCAGATACAATCCCTCCGGTCCTTCGGCGATGATGTACGTCGATGCGATCTGTCCGAGGACGCGCAGCATCGGGATTTGGACGTTGGGTAGTTGGGTGGTTGGGTCGTTGGGCGGAGCGGTACGATATAGGTTTATTGCCGGTTGGGTCTGCGCGGAACTGGATTGAAATTGTTGCGGCTGCCAGTTTGGCGCAACGGGCGGCTGTGTCACGCCAATCGATGGAATCGGAGCGTTGCCGGTCAACGCGGCGCGGACCGCGCGCTGGACGGCGGTGAACACAACGCTCGTATCGCGGAAGCGGACTTCGCTTTTCGTCGGATGCACGTTCACGTCGAGCGTGTCCGGTGGCACGACAATATCCAGCGCGACGATCGGCGCGCGTCCCACCATCAACGCGGTGTGGTACGCCTCGATCACCGCGTGCTGGATCGTACGGTCTTGGATCCAGCGGTGGTTGACGAAGAAGAGCATATACTTGCGCGTCGAACGGTTGACGTTAGGCGGCGAGATGAAACCGGAAACGTGAATGTTGGGTGGTTGGGTTGTTAGGTGGTTGGAAGGTAACTGCTCAAGCAGACGGTCACCCTGAGCGGAGCGAAGGGTCTCATTACCGGGAATGAGATTCTTCGCTGCGCTCAGAATGACACCGGGCTGAGTGGTTATGTTGGAAGTTGGAATCCGCGCTGCGTCGCCTTCTGATTTCGAATTCCTATCATCTAATTTCCAATTTCCAGTTTCCAACATCTGGTTAGCCACTTCGATCCCAAACACCTTCACCAGCGCGTCGAACATCTTGCCGGTGCCGGGCGACTGGAACACGAGGCGGTCATCATTCACGAGCGAGAAACGCAGTTGCGGATACGCCAGCGAGTACGCGTTGAGCAGGTCGGCGATGCGCCCGGCTTCCGTTGCCGGCGTCTTGAGGAATTTCAGCCGCGCCGGGACGTGGTGGAACAAATCTTCGACCGTGACGATGGTGCCTTGCGGCGCGCCCTGCGCGTGCTGCTCGATCAACTTGCTGCCATCGACGCGAATCTGCGTGCCGGACTCTTCGCCGTTCGCGCGGGTGATCAGCGTGACCTTGGACACGGACGCGATCGACGGCAACGCTTCGCCGCGAAAGCCCAGCGTGCGAATCGCGAATAGATCGTCGACCGAGCTGAGCTTGCTCGTCGCGTGCCGCGCGAACGCGATCGGCGCCTCGCGCGCGGGAATGCCGCTGCCATCGTCCGCGACGCGGATCAGGCGCTGCCCGCCGCCGCGAATTTCGACTTTGATTTCGCGCGCGCCGGCGTCGATGGAATTCTCGATCAACTCTTTCACCACGGACGCCGGTCGCTCGATCACTTCGCCCGCGGCAATCTTCGCGGCGAGGTCGTCGGAGAGAATGTGAATGGTCATCGGTGATATTGTAGCATAGAAAGTCAAAAGGCAAAAGTCGAAACCAAAAAGTGCGCCGGGTGCACGTTTGCCTTGTGCTTTTTGAATTTTGACTTTAGCGTGACATCGTATAGAATTGCGCGCAATGGTTACGCTTCAGGAAATCTTGAGCGCGCAGCGGACGATTCACCCGTACATTTTCCGTACGCCGCTGCGCGATTCGTTTCTCTTGAGCGAGCGCGTCGGCGCGTCGGTTTTTCTCAAGCTGGAGAATTGGCAGACCACCGGTTCGTTCAAGCCGCGCGGTGCGCTGAACCGTATCGCGTTGATGAGCGCGGACGAACGCGCCCACGGCATCGTCGCCGCGAGCGCAGGCAACCACGCGCTGGGCGTTGGATTCGCGGCGCGCGCGCTGAACATTTCGCCGGCGACGATCTTTGTGCCGCGCCCCGCGCCGCGCGCCAAGATCGACAAGCTGCGCGAGTTTCCGGTGCAAGTGCGCGCAGTCGGCGAGACCTACGCCGACGCGCACCACGCGGCGGAAGCGTACCAGCGCGAAACCGGCGCGACGCTCATCCACGCGTACGACGACCCACGCACGGTTGCGGGGCAGGGCACGCTCGGGTTAGAGATTTTGGAGGACTTGCCGGACGTCGACGCGATTCTCGCGCCGGTGGGCGGCGGCGGGATGATCGTCGGCATCGCGGTTGCGGTCAAGGCGCTGGCGCCGTCGGTGAAGATCATCGCGGTGCAGCCCGCCGCGTCGCCCGCGCTGCGTGATTCGCTGCGCGACGGGAAATGCTACGAAGAATACGCCGCCGCGCCGACGATTTGCGACGGACTCGCCGGCGGCATCGGCAAAATAGTTTTTGAGGCGGCGCAACGCGGCTTGATCGACGATGTGGTGATCGTCGAAGAAGCGGAAACGCACGCGGCGATTCGCGCGCTCGCGGAAACGCAGCAATTGATCGTCGAGGGCTCAGGCGCGGTTGGCGTGGCGGCGCTCCTTGCGCGCAAGGTGAATTTGGGCGGCAAGCGCGTTGCGGCGGTGTTGAGCGGGGGGAACATTGATCTGGAGTTACTTGCTGAGATTCTGACGGAAGACGGAAGACGGAGGACGGAGAATTGACCTCGTCTTCGGTCGCCCGTGTTCCGTCATCCGTCAGCCCGTACGTCGTTCTCGCCGTCGGCATTCTCGCGGTCTCGTCGTCCGCGTTTCTGATCACGTTCGCGCGGCAGGACGGAATGCCGGCAGTTGCGATTGCCGCGCTGCGGCTGACACTGGCGGCGCTCGTGCTCGCGCCGATTGCGCTGGCGCGTTCGCGCGACGAACTGCGCCGGCTCGCGCCGCGCGACGCGCTGTGGGCGATGGCGGCGGGTGTTTTTCTCGCGCTGCATTTTGCGTTTTGGATCTCGTCGCTCGACTACACGTCGGTGATGAGTTCGATTGTCTTCGTCAGCACGAATCCGCTCTTCGTCGCGCTCGCGTCGGTCGTGCTGCTGCGCGAATCGTTGCGGCGCGGGACGCTGCTCGGCATCGCGGTCGCGGCGCTCGGCGGCGCGGTGGTTGGCTTGACCGACCTGGGTCACGCGGGCGGCGCGTCTCTGCAAGGCGATGCGCTCGCGCTCGCCGGCGCGGTCGCCGTGTCGGGTTACTTGTTGATCGGACGACGGTTGCGCGGACGGATGTCGCTCCTGCCGTACATCGCGCTGGTCTATTCGAGCGCGGCGGTTGTGCTGCTCGCGTTGGCGTGGGCGATGGGCATTAATCTGTTCGGCTATGCGCCGACGGCATATGGGTTGATCGTGCTCCTCGCGGCGGGACCGCAACTGATCGGACATTCAGCGTACAACTGGGCGCTGAAATATCTGTCGGCGACTTTCATTACTGTGACGATTCTCGCGGAGCCGATTGGCGCGTCGCTGCTCGCCATTCCAATTCTCGGCCAAGTGCCTGAACCGATCAAGCTTGCCGGCGGCGCGCTGATTTTGATCGGCATCTATCTCGCCGCGCGGGAAGAGATCGCGACGGAGGACGGAAGACGGAGGACGGACGCCAACGCTCTTCCGTCGTCCGTCGTTCGTCATCCGTCAGAGTAGTTATGATCCGCTACATTCTCTTCGATCTCGACGATACGCTTTATCCAACTCAAGCCGGGCTGATGCACGAGATCAGCGACCGGATGAGCGAGTATATGATCGAGCACGTCGGCATCTCGCCCACTGACGTCGACCGTGTGCGGCGCGATTATTGGATGCGCTACGGCACGACGCTGCGCGGGTTGTACGTCGAGCGGCACATTGACGCGCAGGCGTTTTTGAATTACGTGCACGACGTTGACCTGACCCAGTATCTCAAGCCCGACGCGCGGCTCGCCGCCATGCTGGCCGCGCTGCCGCAGCAGAAAGCGATCTTTACGAACGCGCCGGCGAACTATGCGCGCAACGTCATCCGCGCGCTCGGCGTCGAGAAATATTTCGGCGAAATTTTCGACATCAACTTTATCGCGTACGAAAGCAAGCCCACGCCGTCAGCGTACGCCACGGTCGCCGCCGCGCTGCCAGTGCGCGCCGACGAGTGCGCGATGATCGACGACAACGCGCGCAACCTGGTTCCCGCCAAAGAACTGGGAATGCGGACGGTGTGGTTGGATGGAAACAACAATCCGCGCGCGGCGGAAGGCAGCGCCGCCGCGGATTTCGTCATCAAGTCAATCTACGAAATGGCAGGAGTTATGAAATGAAAATCTACATTTCATCCGACATGGAAGGCACGAGCGGGATCGTTCATTCCGATCAAACCGATCCGTCGCATCCGGAGTACCAGCATTTCCGCAAGACGATGCTTGCGGAAGTGAACGCCGCGATTGAAGGTGCGCTGAAAGGCGGCGCGCACCAAGTCCTGGTGAACGATTCGCATTGGAATATGCGGAATCTTCTCATCGAAGATTTGAATCCCGCGGCGGCGCTGCTCAGCGGCGCGCCCAAGCCGTACTCGATGATGGCGGGGATCGACAAAACCTTCGATGCGGTGTTCTTCACCGGCTATCACGCGCGCGCCGGTTCGGAGTTTGCCAACATCGACCACACCTACAATGGACCGGACATTGTGCAAGGCGTCTGGTTAAACGGCGTCGAAGTCGGCGAGTCCGGCTTGAACGCCGCGCTCGCCGGTTATTTCGGCGTGCCGGTTGTTTTGCTGACGGGCGATCAAACCGCGTGCGCGCAGGCGAAGGAATTGCTCGGCGCGGATTTGGAGACCGTGACTGTCAAGGAGGCGACGGGACGCGTCTCCGCCAAGAATCTGCATCCGACCCAAGTCCACGCGCTGATCCGCGACGCGGCGGAACGCGCGGTGGCAGCGCGCCAGAAACGCGCGCCCTTCGTCGTCAAACCGCCGGTCACGCTGCGCCTCGCGCTGACGCGATCGACGCAGGCGGAACGCTGCTTGCTGATGCCGAACGTCACGCGCGTTGCGCCGCGGGTGGTCGAGTTGGCGCACGATGATTACGCGGTGCTGTTCAACGCGTTCCGCGGCTTGCTTGTGCTGGCAGATGTGCACGGGTAGGTAAACTTGTGGACAAGGAAACCGGCAGACGCGTAAGCCGGTGAAAGAAACTTGTCTCAGTACATCACAGATTTGAGGAGAAGGCGTTCTCTAACGCCGTCTACGTCACGGAAAATGCTTGTTTTTGACGCTGGCGCGCTAGAGAGCGCTGGCTCCTCACCGAATATGTGATGTACTGTGTCTACCGGTTTACCGGTCTACTCATGATTAGAAAACATCTTATCATCCTCATCGCCTACTCGGTCGTCGCGCTCGCGATGACGTTTCCCCTCGCGCTGAATTTTGCCTCGGCGATTCCGGGCGTGCCGGGCGATTCGACGAGTTTCCTGTGGGCGCTCGGCTGGGCGAAGACCGCGCTGATCGATCTGCGTATCAATCCCTTCAGCACGGATTATATTTACTACCCACTCGGCGGCGCGACGCAATTGATGTGGGCGATCTCGCTCATCGCGTTCGCCTCGATTCCGCTGCAATATCTCTTTGGCTTGATTGCCACGTATAATATTCTGTACCTCGCCGCGACGGTGCTGACCGCGTACGGAACTTTTCTGCTGGCAGAATATGTTCTAAGACCGACGGGGGACGGAAGACGAGAGACCGAATTTGATACGCGTCCTTTGCCGCCGTTTCAGACATTTTTGGTCATTCAGTTCATCATTCAGAACCGCCGGCTCGCCCGTCGCGTCTCACCGCTCGCGCCGTTCATTGCCGGCTTGATCTTTGCCTTTGCGCCGCTCCGTCTCGGTTACGGCTTGGCGTTCCTCAACCTGTTCAACACGCAATTCATTCCGTTCTTCGTGCTCTTTCTGCTGCGCGCGACGCGCGAACGATCCTGGCGCGCTGCCATTCACGCCGGCATTTTTTTCGGCTTGAACGCGTACATCGATTTCCAGATTGCCGCGTTCCTCGCGCTGTTCGCGCTCTTCTACGCGGCGTACGCCTTCGCCGAGGATTGGCGCGCCGCGCGCGCGGCGATGGCGCGTTGGGCGGTCGCCGCGCTGATCGCCGCCGCGATTTCCGCGCCAATGGTCGCAGTGCTCCAACAGGATTTCAACGCCGAAGGCGGCAACTACATCCGCGTCTTCCCGCTCAAGTACTCGGTCGATCGATCCTACGATCTCGCTTCCTATTTTGTGCCGAACGCGCGCAGCACGCTGTACGCCGGCGCGCCGCTCAAGATCGTCGGCGTCAACGCGTCGGCGAAACCGGACGATGGCGCGCCGCTGACGCCGGATGTCCAGGCGTTTGTCGGTTACATTGCGTTGCTGCTCGCCGCGTACGCGGTCGCGCGGCGCTGGCGCACGGCGCGCTTTTGGTTTCTTGCCGCGATCCTTTTCGCGCTGTTGGGCCTCGGTCCATCGCTGCATCTGCTGGGAAACGATACCGGCATTCCGCTGCCGTACGCGCTGCTGCACGAGATTCCGATCCTGAACAACATTCGTATTCCGATGCGGTACGGCATCATGGCGTCGTTCGCGCTCGCGATGTTGGCGGCGCTGGCGATCGACGACTGGCAGCAGCGCGCGGCGAGAAGCAAGAGGCGGAGAGCGAAAATCGTTTTGCGTTTTGCGTTCTTGCTCTTGCCGATTGCGATTCTCGCCGAGTACGCCGTGTTGCCGTACCCGGCGCAGGCGCTGGCGGTTCCGCAAGTTTACAACGATCTGGCGCGCGTGCCGGGCGATTTTACGATCCTGGAGATTCCATCGTTCTATTGGCGCGGCGCGGCGGCAACCGAGTGGTACCAGGCAATCGACGGCAAGCGCATCCTGCGCGCGTACACCAATCGCATCGCGCCGGGGCTGGCGGAGTACTTTGGCTCGCGCGGCATTCCCATCGTCGTGCGCTCGCTGCGCGCGCTGGAGGGCTTTGATCAGAGCACGCTTGCGCCGGACGACCTCGCCGAAGACCAGCGCGTGCGCGACCAGGTCTTGCAGTTCTACGATCTGCGCTACGCGGTCTTGCACCGGTCGTACTTGACGGCGGAACAGGTGCGCGGGATCGATGACTATTTGCGCGTGACCCTCGGCGCGCGCAAGATTTCCGACGACGGCGAGACGATGGCATACGAGCTGCCGCGCGCGGCAGCCGCGCCGCAAAAGGTAGTGATCGACCTGCGCGCGAACATTGGGCAAATGTACGCCGGGCGCGGGTGGCAGTTCGAATATCCCAAGGCGAATTGGGATGGGCAATTTGATTTTGTCTGGGCGCGCGGCGCGGCGTCGGAAATCTATTTTGTGGTGGACAGCGCGGCAGACCGCGTGATGACGCTGAACGCGCACGCCGAGACGCCGCAGCGCGTCGCCGTCACGCTGAATGGCGAGCGCATCGGCGCAATCACGTTGACGCCGGCGTGGCAGGATTACCGCCTTCCGCTGCCGGCGCGCGCGCTGAAATCGAAAATGAATGTGGTGCGGCTGGAGTACGACGCGGCGTTGCAGGAAACGATCGGCGTGACGACGATTACGATTGAGTGAGGTCGAGATGACAGGCAGAATCAGCGAATCGACTTTTCGGGTTCGTTATGCGGAGACCGATGCGAGCGGGATTGTTTACCACGCGAATTACATCATCTGGTTTGAGCACGGGCGGAGTGACTGGTTTTGGCAGATCGGTCGGGATTATCACCGCGATGTCGAAACGCGCGGCTTGGGTTGGCCCGTGACGGAGTTGTCGGCGCGGTATCTGGCGCCGGCGCGTTACGGCGATCTGGTCACGGTGCGGGCTTGGTTCGCGCAAACGCACCGTCGCGGCATGACGATTGAATATGAGGTGATCAACGCGGAAACGAAACAAGTGCTTTGCACTGGCTGGACCAAGCACTTGAACGTCGATGCGCAAGGGCGGGTGACCAGGATTCCGGATGACATTCGCGCGCTGATGGAAGGACTGGCATGAGTAG
>JBBIJS010000016.1:0-14138 GCA_037445855.1 Chloroflexota bacterium
ATTGTTTATAGGCGCGCTCTCTCAGGTTTGTGGAGATTTCGTTTCTACGGACGAGCACCGCAAAAGCTGCTGCGACTTCTACGCGGCTAATTTCGGCAATCGCCACGACGTTCGATCGATTGCCACCCTCATCACGTGTATTGCAGGCCTGACGCACCCAGATGCTCCGGGCTCGCGTATATAGCGTTTGACAACTGCGCTGGCATCGAAGAAGAGGATGGACATGATTCGCCTCAACGATTTGCGATGATGATTTGCGAGAGCGGCTCTTTCAGACGAAGGTTCCAGAGAGTATCTTGCACGCGTTGTTTTTCTTCTGCCGGCAGCGCGCGCCATTCCGCTGCCATTGCCTTTTCTTCAGGCGTCAATTCTGCCAGCATTCCCGCGCGGCGCAGAATTTCGTCGGCAAGTTCATTTTCGCTTATGCCGCGCTTGCGCGCGCGTGGCGTCGCTGGGCCGGGTTTGCGCGGCGCGTGTCGCTTGCCGTTACCACCGCGCTCTAGGCGCGCAACCTGCTTTTTGAGTTTCTCGATGTCGCGCTGCATTCGTTTGAGATCGGTCGTTGTCATCGCCATAATTCGCCTCACCTTCTCACGGGCATTCTATCGCATCCTGCCCGGTCAGTCAATCATCGGACGCTTCATTTGGTCTGGTACCAAAATGCGGTGGACGAATACGTCACCGATAGGTTGTTCCCCTTGTTGCCGTGCTGCGCTTCGACGCGTAGATGATCGCGGAACTCCGGCGCGTCGTTCAGGTAAAACCGGTACTGCGACGACGGCTCCAGCGGCGTCGAGTAATCCAGCAGCGTCACGCCGGCGAGGCAGTACGTCGCTTTGTAGCCGGGGTAGCCGGCGAAAACATAGTAGTAACTCGCGTTGAAATCATCTTCGATGCCGGTGCCCGGCAGCGCGAGCCGCCCGTCGACCCACACATCCATGTTTGATTCGAGGTACGGAAAGCGCCACGTTTGCGGGATCGGTCCATTCAGCGCGCCCCGATCCAAATCCCACGCGCTGAAGATCGTGCCGAGGTATTTGCCGCTTCCTTTCACGTCGACGACCACGTAGTTGTCGCCATTGTCTTCCCGGCGCTCCAGGCGGCGGCTGCCGTTGAGCGCGTGGAAGCGCGTGTTCTCAAGACCGGGAAGCGTTTCAGTCGTCACGGCTTCGAACGTCAGCGGCAGCGTTTCTGCGCGATCGTTCAGGAAAACAAAGCGCGCGGAATGGAATGGCATCGGGAAATTGTTGTAGAAGATCGTCTCCGCGTCGTTCGTGATGGTTCCTAGCGGCAATGCTTGGTACGGCAGCAGACGCTGATCGGCGCCGAACAGCGCGCGCAGCGGCGCCGACAGACTCGGCGCCGCTGCGCCGTCCCAAAAGACCTGCATCCAAACCGAGTCGTCCATCCCGCGCGGGACGCGCACGCGCAGCGCGGCGACAGTTGCCGGTAATGTGAAATCGACTTCCGCGGAATTGTTGTGCGGGATCGAAAGCGGAAAGCTCTTGAACTCTCCTGGCAGCGCGGGCGCGCACGTTTGCCACGCCTGCGCGGTCTGATCGAGGGCGGCTTGTTCGCCGGGCGTGGTTTGGAGCGTGAACGATTGCAGTGGACTCGCGGCATCTGAGCGCGCGGGGTTCGCTCCGCTGGCGGCAGCCGAACCGCCGCCCGCGCCGGTATTTGCCTGAACCGGATCGGTGGGCGCGGCGAGGCGCTTGACCTCGATCTGCATCAAGCGCGGCCGCCCGGTCGTTGTCACGCGGATCGAGTGCTGGAATGGAATCGGCACGTAGTTGATATTGCCGCCATCGGCGGAGGCGTAGAACGCCGCCAGCGGCGCGGGGAACGGATTTTTGCCGACGAAGAGGTCTTTGATTCCAAAGTCGATTCGCGGCACGCGCTCGTCGTCAAAGTAGAATCGGATGTTGCCCATCGCGCCGAGATCGCCCCAGTTGTTCCATTCCTCGTTCTGCGACATATCCTTGGGATTGTTGACGCTCTGGTGCTGTTGGTACGCAAACCAGATGCGCGCAATGTAGCCCGGTCCTTCTATGCGCGGCACGATCTCGTACTCCGGCGCGCCGTCGTAGCCGGGGACGATGCGATAATGTTGGTACGCGCCGCTCTCATCGATATAGCCATAGTTGGGACCGATGAAATTACCATCGTCGATAAAGTAATCAAAGTAATGCTCCAACACTTTCCAGTTGCGGCTGGTGAATTGCGTCGCGACGGTGTTCTCCAGCGCGGGCAGGTGCGCCAGATCAAAGAGATTGGCGAGGTGCTGCTGGAGGAAAGAGGGCGGTGGAGGCGGAACGATCGGGCGGCGTCCGCGCAGGGTGTCCGCCTCCAGGGTCGCGCGCGGCGCGGGAGTGATTGCCGCATCGGCGTTAAGCACCTGTTGGGGCGTGGTCACTGCCGGCGGCGTCGCGAGCCGCGCCGGGGTCGTGGTGGGAATGGGCAGCGCGGCGCACGCCGCCGCGAACGCGGCGCCGATGAGTACGATCGACAGAGGTATTCGATTCCGGCGCGCGATCATTTTGTGGGACATCGGGCGCATTCTAGCATAGCCGTCCTTGACGCGCAACATCTTGCCGCGCCGCGAAAAAAAGGGTATAATGAGCGCACGTTCTCATTTTTGAAGGAGTCAACGATGAATAAACGTCTCGCGGATTTGCGCGTTAAGATGGCGCAGCAGAATCTGGACGGCTTACTGGTGACGCAGCCGCAAAATCAATTTTATCTCTCCGGTTTTTCCGGCGGAGATTACCTGGATGCGACGATTTTGATTTCCGCCGATCACGCGTGGGTTTCCACCGACTCGCGCTACTACGAGGACGTGAAGCGGCGCGCCAAAGATTTTACGCTCTTTGAAGCCGGGTACGATCGTAACAAGGCGCTCGGCGAATTCGGCGCGGCGGCAAAGCCGCAAGTTGTTGGCTACGAAATGGCGCACCTCACCGTCGCGACGCTGAAGGAATGGACGCGCGCCGCGCGCAAAGCGGGCTTTAAGCTGAAACCGATCGGCGGACTGGTCGAGGAACTGCGCGTCGTCAAGGACGCGGACGAATTAGCCGCGATCAAGCGCGCGGTGCATTTGACCGACGAAGCGTTCGCGCATTTTGTCGCGGTGGTCAAGCCGGGCATGACTGAGAAGGAAGGCGCGTGGGTGATCGAAGAATATATGCGCAAGCACGGCGCGGAAAAAATCGCGTTCGATCTGATCGTCGCCGGCGGACCGAACGGCGCGCTGCCGCACGCCATCCCCGGCGACCGCAAGTTTCAGCGCGGCGAGCCGATCGTCATCGACATCGGCTGCCGGATCGATAACTATCACTCCGACCTGACGCGCACGCTTTGCCTCGGCCAGCCGCCGGACGATCAATTCAAGAAAGTGTACGACGCGGTGCTCAAGGGACAGAAAGCCGCCGAAAGGAAAATCAAAGCCGGCGTGCGCGGCAAGCGCGCGGATGCGTTCGCGCGCGGCGTGATCGATAAAGCCAACGCCGAATGGGGCAAAACGTTTGGTCACGGCTTGGGGCACGGCGTTGGGCTGGCGGTGCACGAGGGCCCGCGCGCGAGCAAGCTGAGCAAGGACATCTACCAGCCGAATATGACGCTCACCATCGAGCCGGGGATTTACCTGCCGGGCTGGGGCGGCGTCCGCATCGAAGACCTGGTGGTCATTCAGGAGAACGGCGTCGAGGTTCTGAGCCAAGCGACGAAAGAACCATTCGTCAAGATTTAGAATCGCTCACCTCCGTCGACGGGCAGTCGTGTCCGCCCGACTTGTCGCCGGACACTGTTCGCAAAGGAGCGCGCCGATGAGACATCTTCGACTTATCTTGTTGGGTCTTGCATCGCTGGCGGCATTGACATTATCCGGCACGCTGTTTGCCAGCGGCGCGGCGGAACGTCTAGCCAACGCGAGTTTCGAGGAAGGTTTCACCACCGACGGCGTCGGCTTGGGCTGGAGCACGTTCGACAATGCCGGCGCGCAGCGCTTTGGTTACTACGATGACACGTGGGCGCCGGTTGTTTTCGATGGGCAACATTCGCAGTTGATCGAGTTCGATGTCGCGCCGGCGACGCCCCCACCGCCGCGCACGAGCACGCCGACGGCGACGCCGACCGCCGTGGCAACAAATACCCCGACGAACACACCAACCCCCGCGGTGACGAACACTCCCACCCCAACCGCGGGTCCATCGCCGACGCCCGGCGCGCCGTCCAATTTCGTTGTGCACCCCAAGGGATTGGCTTCGGCTGCCGGGCTGAATCGCCTCTTTGTCACCAGCCGCGACACCAACAGCGTTGTCGTTTTCGACGAGGTGAGCTTCATGCCCATCGTGACCTTGACCGGCTTTGTGCAGCCATTTGACGTGGGCATCGTCAAGCAGCAGGCATTTGTGTCGGAATTTGGATTTGAAAACGATGCCAACAGTCCCGGCTCGGTGGGTGTCATCAACACCAACACCCTGACAAAAACTGCCGAGATTAACACGTCGACTTGCGGCGGGCACCCGAGCCACATCGACGTTAACCCCGACACGAATCGTGTCTACGTGGCGCTGCACGCGAGCGCCAAAGTGGCGGTCCTCGATGCGGCGACGAACACGCTGGTTGCCTGCGCGGATGCCGGCACCGGCGTCTTTGGCGTCGCGGCGAATCCGCGCTTTAATCAGTTCTATGCCGGTAACCGCGACAGCCACGATCTGTGGGTCTACGACGGCGCGACGAACCAGGTGCGCCAGAAGATCGATCTGAGCAGCAACGGCAAAGGCGGCAGCCCGTACTATCTCGCGGTCAGCCCCGACGGGACGCGATTGTATGTCACGGTCGGCGTGCCGGATGACACCGTGCCCGATCAATTATTCGTGTTTAATATCCAGGCAGACAATGTGAGTCTGGCTAGCAAAGTCACGCTCGGCAACACAAATGACGGTGGATGGATTTTGGAGAGCCGCTGCACCGGGCGGGTCTACGTCGCGATCACGGGCCTCAATCCGGACAACACGCCGGGTCCGGACGACCGACAAGTTTACGTGCTCAATCACGACCTCACGCTCAACAAGATTCTCAAAGCCGCAGATGGAATTGGCAGTCAGCCGTTTGGATTGGCAGATAACCCGACGCTGCGGCACGTTTACGTGGGCGCCAAGGGCGCGAATATTATTTCGCTCATTCAGGAGCCGTTGTGCACCAGCTCTCAGCGCGTGATCTTCTCGGCGGCTGCCGGCGCGCCGGCGCAAAGCTCCGCCGCGCCAATGCCGTCGGGACGCGTGGCTGGGCTGTACCAGACGATGGCGGTGACGCCGGGCGCGCAGTATGCGCTCCACCTGCGCGGCATCTTCCGCGCCGCGCCGTTCGATGCGACCGCCACCGCCGGCATTTACACCGCGCAGTGGGGGATCGATCCGAACGGCGGCGCGGACTGGACGGCGGTCAGTGATTGGACGACCTTGCCGTGGAGCGCCGTCTATGCCAAACTCTCGCCTGGATCGTACCTCACGTATTCCACAAGCTTTACCGCGCCTTCGAACAAGATCACGTTCTTCATCCGCATCCTCAAGCGAGCCGACACTCCCGGTATCGAATTCGACGCGAACCTCGACGGGTTGAGCATTACCGGGCCCGCGCCGGACGACCAACTCGCGCCGGCGGCGAATCTCGACGCGCCCGCGCTGCCGATCGATGGGCGCAGTTACATTGTGCGCGCCGCAGCAGTGGACGACGTGGGCGTGACGAGTCTCAGTCTGTTCGATAATGCTACGCTGGTCGCGAGCCAGAATTTCTCCGTCGGTCCGCTGAATGCCGCCACCGAGTTTGTCTGGACGCCGGCGGGCGCAGGCACGCACACGCTCAAGGTGACCGCCCGCGACGCGTCTGGAAAATCGTCAGACGCGACGAAGGACGTCACCGTCGGAGCGATGGCGGAGTTTGTCAAGAACGGCGACTTTGAAGACGGCTTTGGCGCGGACGGCGTCGCCGCGCAGTGGCAGAGTTTCGTCAATGGCACCGGCGTGTCGTTTTCGTATCATGACGATACATGGCTGCCGATCGTATTCAGCGGCGCGCACTCGCAATTAGTCGAAGTGAGCAGCCCGGGCGCTACGGTTATTGGCGACCATTACGGCGGCATCTGCCAGAGTATCACCGGCTTGACGCCGGGCGCGCTCTATCGGCTCACGCTCCACAGTATGCTCCGCGTCAGCACCGAGGTCAGCCGTCCCGGCGATTTCAGCGACGCGGTGCAGTGGGGCTATCTGCCGAGCGCGAGCGCGGACTGCCGCGCGGCGGCAGGCATCAGCAACTGGCAAATCGTTCCGTCGGGGGAGGTAACCTATCGCCTCACGCCGGGGCAATACGTTCCCTATGCGACCGAGTTCCTCGCGCCGTCCGATTCGATGACGCTGTTCATCCGCGCGCTCAAGCCGTGGCCCACCGGCAGATTTGAATTGAACGCGAACCTGGATGGCGTGAGTCTCCGCGGTTATCGATAGAGCGATAGAGTTCCCGCTTGTATGACCGCGCGTTTTGTGATAGAATAATCACGTCAATCGTGCAAGAACAAGGACGGGTCTGCAAATTCGGAGGTTGGGTAGACCCGCTCTAACACAAAGCCAGACGATTCTTGCCGAATCGGGAGGCATGATGCAAAGTTTCATTGGACTCTTACAGCGCCGTATCTGGCTGGGACCGCTGATTGCCTTGGTTGTGCTCGTCGTTGGACTGGTTCTGGGTTTGCTCGTCGGCTGGGAAACCGTCAGCTTCAAAGCCTCGGCGGACGATGTCGCGGCGGCGGCAGATTCGTACTCGCTCAATGGCGATGCCGCGCTCGCCAACCGGCGCTTGGCAAGCCTGTCCGTCGACGAAAAGCGGCGCATCCTCAGCGACCTCGCCGCTAAGGCAAACGCGAGCAACAAGCCCCTCGAAGCGCAGCGCTACACAGACCTCGCGAAAACATTAGGCGCCGGTGTTGGCGCTGCAACGGGCACAACGCCGGTCCCCGGCAGCACGCCCCTTCCACAGCCAACTGCGACGGCGCAAACCGCCGGCGGTTTGGGCAGCTGGCTGGTTCCGATCGTGCTGATCTTGATCGTCCTGGTGTTAGTCGTAGTCGCCGCGCTGATATTTTTCTTGCGCGTCTTGCCGGGCATGCAAAACCGCCGCGCGCCGCGCGCCGCATCCACCGGCGACGCCTTGACCGAAACACAGCCAGCGGAACGCGTCGCGCCTGCGCCAATCCCGGCGACGACCACCGGCGGGCTGGGGCATTTCGTCCCGCAGTACACGCTGGGCAATGATAATTACGATACCTCGTACAGTTTGGAGACGCCGCGCGGCGAATTCCTCGGCGAATGCGGGATGGGGATTTCTGAAACGATTGGCGAGGGCAAGCCGGATAAGGTGACCGCGTTCGACCTCTGGCTGTTCGATAAAGCCGATGTGCGAACCGTGACGCAGATCTTGATGAGCGAGCACGCGTTCAACGATCAGACGCTGCGGACGAAACTGGCAACCAAAGGCGAGGCGGTTCTCGCGGAGAAGGGCAAGACGTTGAAACTGGAAACGCAGTCGCTCTCGATCACCGCGGAGATCGTCGAACTAGTTTACGCGGCGAACCCGAACTATCCGCCGAACAGTCATTTCCAGAAACTCATCGTCGAGATCGTGCCGACGATCAAGGACGGCGCGGCGCGGTAAGCGCGGAATCACCGCCCGCTCTGGTCATTGCCAGGGCGGGTGTTTTTTATCGACCGGGCGTCCGATTGAACGCCCGCGCCAGAACGGGAGACGGTCGGATGCTCTACGCACTCATTGCATCGCTTGGCTTTGGCGCATTGTACGCGCAGACGGCGCTCGCGCACACGTCGTCGCCTCCAACTGCGCTGGCGGTCGGCGCGCTGGCAGTGATCGCGTTCGCGGTTTCATTTCTGGCGCCGCCGCGTTTTTTTCGATACACCAACGCGGACGCCGCGCCGGTGGTGCTGTCGCAGTTGATGGCGCGGGGCGCGGTCGCGGCGGCAATCGTGCTGGCGACGAACCTCGCCGTGTGGCTGATCGCCGGACGCGATCGCGTCGCGCTCTTCGAAGAGTTGTACGTTTATTCGCTGGTTGCGCTTTTTCTCTTCCACGGCTTTGGCGGCGTGATGGCGTCGCATGTCATCTATCTGCAAGCGACCCAGCAGTACAATTCCAACCAACTCGCGGCGGTCTTGCTGCTGGTGACGCTGCTCCTCCTCGTGCTCGTCCTCTATTTTGTCGCGTTCGATTGGGCGATTGCGCGCGACGCGTACGTCCACCTCCGCGATCTCACGCTCATCACGCTCGTCTTGCTCGCGTACAGCCGCGCGATTTATCTGATGGCGCATCATTGAGCGTGCGATGACTCACGGCTGTTGCAAAGTCTCTTGTCATTTCGACGAGCGGGCTTGGCGAGGAGAAATCTCCCGCGCGGCTGGCGAGATTTCTCGCAAGGGCGGCTCGAAATGACAGCCCAACGCGACTTTGCAACAGCCCTGGCGATGACTTGGGGGGACTTGCCAAAATTGCTATTTTCTTATAAACTCCGTCCGCAAGTGAAGGTGGACGAATCTGCAGATTTCAGGAGGAAAAGATGAAGAATAATCGGTTGCCCCTAATCATTGGGGGATGCGTGGTGCTGTTGCTGTGTTGCTGCCTGGGAGCCTTTGTCGTCGCGTACTTGAACAAAGACACGTTTATGCAAACCCTGGGCTTGGCGCAGTCGCTAAGTCAATCAGGAACAGACACCGGGCTTGCTCCGTCGTCCGGCTCGACCGGCAATACGCCGACAACATCCGGGCAAGCAACGGCAGTGCCGACCAGCCCGTCGGGAGGCGTGCTGCCGAACGTCGGGAATCTGTTCGGCAATGCGTTGCAGAAAGCCAAAAGCGCCACCAAATATCGCGTCGATTTTTCGATGCTGTTCGGCGGCGTGCAGAACGGACAGTATAAAGAAGCGCCCTTCGTCGCGTTCACGGGTGAAATCGACGGAAGCAATTCCCACATCATTTCCAATGGGGGTTTGTTGTCTTCCATGATGACCGGCAGCGAGACCGGCAAGGTAGAGATCATCGAGTCTGGCGGCACGGAGTATATGAAGGGCGCCACCTCACTCTTTGGCGCAATCAAACTTGATCCCAACACGTGGTATATTGCGAACCAACAAACGGCGAGCTCCTTTGCCCAATTTGCCAAGCCGGACGAATTCAGCAGTTGGACGGGCAGCGGCACATTGACCGATTTCCAAAAGACGCGCAGTGAATCGGTGGACGGACAGAGCTGCGATGTATATCTGTACGATATGAAGTCGATCAAGAACGCCGCGCTGGTCGGTCTGCTCGGTTCGTCTCAGAACAAGAACGATTTCGATTCGATCGATCGAGCCGACATCAATCTGTGGCTGTGCGGTGACGGCTACGTTCACAAGTACGTGCTGGATTATGAAGGTCACAGTTCCAAAGATGCGACCCAGAAGGGCGCGCTCAAGATGAACTGGCACATCTGGGACGTCAACAACCCGCTGATCGTCATTCAAGCCCCTGCCGGCGCTAAGCCAATGCCCACGAAATAGAACGAAACGGTACACCTGGAACGTCAATGTCGCGATGACGGACACCCAGGTTCGCGCCGGCAATTGATCTAGGAACACGTTGGGGCGGGAATTACATTCCCGCCCCATTTTGATAACGCGCTTACGAGAAAGGGAATATATGCTGCGTAAATTAGAGATATATTCTGTAACCATTCTACTTGCGCTGGCAGCCGTGGGATGCAGTTCTGCTCCAACACCTACAGCGGCGCCGTCGCCCGCACTCGCGCCAACGCTCGCGGTCGCGCCGACCCAGGTTGCAACAGCAATTCCTAGCGCAGCACCGTCGTCGACTGCCACAGAACCGGCGTCCGTGCCGACGGAATCGCCCGCAGCGGCATCATCGCCAACGTTGACGCCGTTTGCCGCGCCATCGAGCGTCACCTTCAAATATGACGACGGAGTGACCGACGATCAGCGCCAGACCATCGAAAGCGGCATTGGCTTGGGGCGACTATATGAAGGAGACGCGGGACCGGTGATCGTCACGGCGTATACTAACTTTGACAACCTCGCCAACGAAGCCGACAAGTACTACCACCGCCCGTCAACCAGCCGCGCCTCCACGACGTTTCGCCAAGCATTCCTGAGCCACATTTGGAGAGCCAGCAGCAGCCCGGGGACGATTTGGGTCTGGGTAAATGATATGTGGAAGTCGTTAACCGTTCCGATGCGTCTGCATACCATGGCGCACGAGTACTTTCACGAAATCCAAATGCACTTGGCGAACAAAGAGGTGACAGCCACCGGTCCCATTTGGTTGTACGAGGGCGCGGCGGATTATGCCGGCTTTGGCGCGGTCGCGTTTGCTAACCGGGGCTACACCATGGCACAGATCGATCAATACAAGATCACCGCGTCGCGCGGAATGCTCAGCCCGCTGAGTTCGATGATCACGCTCGGTGATACGGAAGCCGAAGATACAGAATATCCATACCAGGTTGGATACTTGGCGATTGAATATCTGATTCCCAATAGGGGCAGCGACGGGTTGAGTGTGCTGAAGAACTTTTGGCAAGCTCAAGGTAAGGGAGCGTCATGGCAAGACGCGTTCAAGCAGACTTTCGGGATGTCTGTGGACGACTTCTACCCAAGATTCGAGCAATACCGGCAGACACATTATCCGCCCTTCTGCGGCGCCGTGGGCGCGCCGATAGCTCAGGCGACGCCGGCTCCTTTCGGCGTACGCTTTGTCCGCCAGTTGTCGCCCGGCGATATGTTGCAGCTCGATCAAACTTGGTCCAATCCGCCGAACATCCCGTACGTGTTTTGCGTCGACGGTTTTTCACTACAGTCGCTAGGCGATCAAAAGGGCAAAGCGTTCACATTTCCCAAGGGTTATGCCGGTTGGTCGAGCTGCGGCGCGGGCTGCATCACAGTGTATATGCGGCCCAACGATCCGGCGGGAACGTACCGTTTGGCGCTGACGCTGCCGGACGGACGGCACGCCGACGCGTCGTTTCAGCATAGCACCGGCGTTCCCGCAGCAACTCCAACGCAGTGACGCAAAGCATACAAAAAGGCAGGAGCACGGCTCCTGCCTTGATTTTACTTACTGCGTCACACCGGTAAACCGGAATCCATCCACCAGCAGCGCCGGCACACGCCGCGCCGCGCCGCTCCAATCGTCGCGGAACAGTTTCGTCTCGCGGCTGATCGCGCGCACGTTGTTCAGCGCGTCGAGATAACTCGTGGTGAACCGGAAATTCTTCACCGGGCGCGTCACCTCGCCGTTCTCGATCAGGAACGTGCCGTCGCGCGTCATGCCGGTAATCAGCACCTTCATCGGATGCACGACGCGCGTGTACCAAAAGCGCGTCACCCAGATGCCGCGCTCAACGCCCTTGATCATCTCGCTCTTGGGCGTGTTGCCCGGCGCCATGAACATATGCGCGGCGTACGGTCCCATCGAATTGGGCGCGGGCAGCGAATGGCCCGTCGATGCTCTGCCCTCGCGCTGCGCGGTCATCGTATCGTAGACTACGCCGCGCGCGATGCCGTTTTCGACGAAGGTCACCTTCTGCCGCGGCACGCCTTCGTAGTCGAACGGCAGCGCGAGGGTGTCCGGCGCGGAGCCATCGTCCCACAGCGTGACGTGATCGCCCATCACCTTCTCGCCGATCTTGCCGCGCATAAACGAGCGCTCTTCCTGCACGGCGAGCGCGGAGAAAGAGAGGAAGGCGAGAAAGTCGAGCAGGTCCGTCACTGCGTATTCTTCCAACACCACCGTATAGTCACCCGGCTCCAGCGCTTCCGGGTTGCGCGCCTTGAGCGCTTTCCCAAGCGCTTCGTCCGCGATGGCTGCCGCGTTCACCTGCGACGCGTCTTGATGCGTGAACGACGCGTAGCCGGAGCCGGTGTCGGACGTCATGACGGTGTTGAGGTCGGCGACGGTGCCGGGGTGATACGCAAAGACGCCGAGCGAATTCGCGACCGCGATCTCAAAGCTCAGCGTGGTGAACGCGCCCGCCGCGACCACGCCTTTCTCTTTCGCCTTCTTGCACAGCACGTTGACGATTTGCGCGCGCTGCTCTGGCGTGAATTTCGCAGTGCGTTCGACGAACGCTTCGACGTTTTGGATCGGCTGAGGACCGGGCAGCGATTTGAATTCCGGATTCTCCGGCTGCCGCTGCGCGATCGCGCGCGCGGTATCGACCGTACGCTTGAGCGCTTCCGGCGACAGATCGTTGCTGGACGCGACGCCGATCTTTTTGCCGTACACCAAGCGCACGCGCACTTCGGTGTTCGCCTCGGCGACGTTCTGGTGGATGTACGAATTGGCAAAGCGCGTCAGCGCGGAATCGGTGCCGTTGAAAATCACTTCGGTCTGTTCGGCTTTGGACATTCCGATGATTTGTTGCGTCAGTTCGCGGATTTTGTCTGGACCAAGCATCGTTGTCTCCAATATTCTACCGCAAAGACGCGACACTTGCCCTGGCGGGAACGTGACTGTGCTGAACTTCGCACAGCCATGCCAGGGAGAACGCGAAGATAAACATTTTTACCTTTGCGTCCTTTGCGATCTTCGCGGTTCAATTTCCCTACTTGATCACGCCGACGCGCACATTCCGAAATCGCGCCGGCGATGCGCCGTGTCCGGTGTGCGCGACCTGCGGCGGCTGTCCCTTGCCGCAATTCGGCGTGCCCCACACGATCCAGGACGCGTCGTTGCCGACCGCGTCGCACGAACCCCAGAATTGCGGCGTGATGCCGGTGTACGTCGCGTTCTTGAACATCCGCGTTTTCTTCCCGCCCTTGATCTCGTACGCCATCTCGGTGCCGAATTGAAAGTTGAGCCGCTTGTCGTCGATGCTCCACGAGCGATTCGTTTCCATCCAGATGCCGTCGTCGGTCGATGCGATCAAAGCGTTCGCGTCCCAGGTTCCCGGCAGCAGACTCACGTTCGTCATCCGGATGATCGGAATGCGATTCCAGCCGTCCGCGCGCATCGTGCCGCTCGACGCGCCGAGTTTCATTTCCTGCGCGGTCTCGCGGCTCGTCATATAGCCGACGAACAAACCATTCTTCACGATGTCGGTCTTTTGCGCCGCCACGCCCTCGTCGTCGAAACCGAACGTGCCCAGCCCGCCCGGAATCGTCGCGTCCGCGGTGATGTTGACGAACTCCGAGCCGTACCGAAAGTTGCCGAGTTTCTCCGGCGTCAGGAACGAGGTGCCGGCGAACGCGGCTTCGGCGCCGAGCACGCGGTCTAACTCGATGGGATGTCCGCACGATTCGTGAATTTGAAGCGCGACCTGCGAACTATCGAGGATCACGGTCGCCGCGTCGTAACTGGGGCACGGGTCGGCGGTCAAGAGCGCCACCGCTTCCTCGCCGATGCGCCCGGCGTTCTCCACCAATTTCTGATCGAGGACGAATTCATAGCCGCGCGTCTGCTGATGCCGCCCAACCGAATTAGGGTACGAACGTACCTGCACCTCGCCAGTCGCGGGGTCGGTCGCCAGCGCGCTGATGCCGCAGCCGCTTTCGACGATCTCCTGCTTCGTCGCGCTGCCTTCCGTCGATGCAAAGACCTTGTTCTCGCGCACAAATGCCAGTTCGCCGCGCGCCACTTTGACGCCTTTGACGCGCCGCATCTCCGCATCCGCCTTGAGCAGCAACCCGATCTTCTCGTCGAGCGAAATGGTAAACGGATTGATTCGGATCGGCGTTTCGTAAACGCCTTTGGAGACGACCGCCGCGCCGATGTTCACATCGCGCGTTTTCGCGAGCGCGCTCGCCTTGGCGATGGCGATGGCTTGCGATACCACGCGCTCGATCTCCTGTCCTTCCATGCGCGAACTCGACGCAAAGCCCCACGCGCCGTTGACAATGACGCGAATGCCGAAGCCGAGCGACTCGTCCTGTTCGAGCGTCTCCACGCGCCCATTCTTCACCGCAATGTGCTGCGTGACGCGCTCGACGATGCGGACATCGGCGTACGACGCGCCGCGCACCTGCGCCAGATTCAGCGCGCGTCCGGTTAGGTCTTTCATAATGCCCCCTGTGGCAGTAATCAGTA